>CAZNHE010000160.1:0-5427 GCA_964572735.1 uncultured Chitinophagales bacterium
GACGCTCCGCGTCCCGCAGGTTGTGATTGATCCACTCCACCGACGGCGCACGCCGGTGTGCACGAATGAAGTCGTCCAGCTTGTCGATGTACTCACCGTCGCGGCCAAGCATCAGCTCAGACATCACGGCCACCTGCGCCCGGGCAGTCTGCTCTAGCGCCAGGTCGCGGTCTGCGTCCGTGACCGCCTCAACCCAGCGCCCGTCGCGCTCCACCAGGCCGGTGCGCCGCAACAGGCCCATCACGCGGCTAAGCTCCGGGTCGTCCCTAAGCAGCGACACGATGCGCGACACGTCCCCGTCGCCGGCCTTCACCGCGTCCATCAGCAGTTCGGCAAGCTCCGGGTAGCGGTCCACCGCGTGAGCTAGGCGCACCTGATACACCTGGCCGCCGCGCACGTCGTCCAGCGACAGCGGCTTGTAGCCGGCCGCCTCGATGTCCGCCTCGCTTGCCTTCACCGGCGACGACGGGTGCTGTGCGTCGAACCGCAGCCGGGCGGGCACACCGCCACGGCGCAGGATCTCCGCCTTTTGCGAGTTGCCCGCGATGTCAAGATCGGCCCGAAGGTGCTGCACCGAGAAGTCGTGCGCCCACTGCTCAAGTTCCTCCGGGCTCAACTGGTCGATGTACTTGAGCCACGCCTCGTCATCCTCGGTGAGGAACCGCAGCACGGCGGCCCGGTAGGTGTGCGAGATCGCCGCGATGGGTGCGAACTGCATCGCGGCCAGCCGCTTGCTGTACCGCTTAGGGTTCAGGTACTTGCTTATGCCGTGCCCGGGGTAGACGCCGGACTCGATAGCGCGGGCCTTAGCCCGGGCCACGTCCTTAGCCTCACCACGGAGCGTGGCGTTCAGCCAGCCCTCAAGGGCGTTACGGGTCCAAGTGGACGGCTTAGTCAGCTGAATGCGCCGGAACATCCTCAGCGCGGAGTCCGCGAACTTGCTCGTCCAGAACCGGCCGAACGTGTGCGAGAACAGGCTGTAGCGCGCCGAGTCGCGGATCATCTGCGAGAACTCCGGCAGCACCCATTCCTCGGAAACGTCCGTGGGCAGGATGCCCAGGCGCACTTCCTGGTGGCTGTAGCGCGGGTCACGCACGATGTCCGTGTCGTACACCGAGTAGCGGTGCATCGCCTCACCGCCGGCCTCGCCCGTCTCCGAGATCGGCTTCTCGACCATGCGGTCCAGCTTCGCCAGCATCGCCCGGCCGGCCTCGGTCTGACCGTAGCCGGCCGCGTGCATCACCTGCTTTTGAATGGCGACGATCATGGTGCGGCGAGCACCCTCGTCGGCGTTCGCCCACCGGGCCGCCAGCGTGGCCGCGTCGCCACGGTTCAAGTACAGCTGCGCGAACTTGTAAATCTTGTCGGTGGACGACGCATCCGACAGGCTGATGTGCATGTTGCGCGGCAGAAACGAACTGAGTCGGCGCATCTGCTGCTCGGCCCGTGCCGCGATAGCGCGGCCCGCGTTGTAGCCCTTACCGCTGATCGTGCCACGCCGCAGCAGGTTGTGCTGCGCCTCGCCGGACAGCCGCTCCGTGCTGTTGAAGTCCCGCTCGACAGCGCGCCGAGTGGACTCAAGCGTCGCCTGCGACTCGGTAACGGCCTGCCTAGCCTCGGTGAGCGCTTCCTCGTCACCGCCGGTGCGGACCAGCTTGTCCAGATCGGCCTGTGCCTGCTCAAGGTTGCCCTTAGCGGCAAGCACCCGACCGTCGGCCGAGATCGCGTCATCCGAGCGGGCCAGAACCTCGGCCGCCTTCTCGGCGCGCTTAAGCGAAACACCAGCGCGCTTACCGACCTTAAGCGCCAGCGGCGCCCGCACGAACCTGCGGAAACCGAACGCCGACAGCGCGCCGGGCATGAGCCGCCACTCGACGGCCGCACGGCCCGACGCCAGGCGGGCAAGCGCCACCTTGGAGCCCAGGTACTCGGCGGCCTCGTCCATTTTCGTGATCGGCTTACCCTTGCCGATCAGCAGCTCGCCGCGCTGGTCGCGGCCAATGATGCGGGTCGCCCCGGTGAAGTCACCCACCAGCGGTTCCAGGGCCGGAGTCGTGGCCCTGATGTCCGCGTAAGCCTTAGCCATGCGCGCCTTCTCGGCCGCGCTCGCACCCTCACCCAGCGCGTCCACTTCACGGATCGTGTTCGCGTTGTCGATGAAACGCTGCATGCCGCGCTGCACGTTCGCGCGGTAAGCCTGCGTCAGCTTCCGCATGCCCGACGTGTCGCTGAGCAGGATGTCGCTGATGCGCTCCGCAGAGGCAGCGTCACCGATGCCATCCAAGCCAACCTGCGCGGCCTTGGCCGCCTGCGCCGTCTTGCCGACGATGATCACCGGGTCAATGGCGAACGCGGCGGCCAGGTTGATGCCGGCCGATGCCACGTTGAACGTGGTCGCATGCTTAGCCGGGTCGAGCCCGGCCGCCGTCAGTACGAAGTCACCGATGTTGGCCTTGTGGCCGCCCACCCGCTCGGTCAGCGTGTGGAACGCGTCGGACGACAGGAACTTGATCTGTGCCGCCTGCGTCTCCGGCGTCAACGTGTTGTCGTTGATGATGCTCATGCGCACCTTGGCCGGGTCCGCCAGGAACGCCTTAGCCAGCGCCACGGCTTCCTCGCCGGAGTACGGGCTGTTCGGGTAGTCGGCAGACCACTGCTTGGCAAGGTGCGACGTGTCCATGTAGTCCTTGCCGGACGAGCGCCACGCCACCACGGAGAACGGGTTGTCCGGGTCGTAGCCGGCGTCCCGCATATCCTTGGCCTCGCTGCCGGACACGCCCAGCGCGCCCAACGTGCCGGTCGCGGTGTGTTCCTCGTCCGACACGTGCACGTTGCCGTGCTGGCCGGTCGCCAGGTTCGCGATGTCGTTGCCCACGTTCTCGGCCGTGTGCACCAGCTCGGAGCCGGCGAACGTGAACGGCTTCATCGCGTAGTTGGCGACGTTGCTGACGAACCCCCAAAAACCGCCGCCGCCCTCATGCTTCGCCTTGGCGGACTTCTTGACCTTGATCTTCTTGACCAGTGGCAAGCCGTTCGTGCCGTACAGGATCCGGCCCTTAGCGTCCGTCTGCACCTGCAGGCCAGAGCCGGCCAGCTTCTTGTTGGCGCCATCGACGATCTGCCGATCCGACATCTGCACGTCCGCGTACGGGACGTTCATCGCGTCCAGTAGGGCACGCTCGTTAGCCGCAAGGTTGATCGTCTTGCCCTGCGTGCGTGCCTGGTTGATCATCCGTTCCAGGTTGCCCGCCCTGGCGTACTGGTTGATCGCGCGCGCCTGCTGCGGCGTAGCCGAGCTAGACGCCACAGCCTGCAGCAAGCCGGGATTCGTCACCAAGTACGGGTTGCCCGTGGCCACCTTGAGCAAGCGGTCGATGCCCGTCCCCCGCTCGGCCACCTTGGCGGGGTCAACGGCGTGAGTCGTCGGAACGAACGGCTCCGTCACTCGTTACACCCCTCGCTGTTCGGCATGCTGCAGCAGCTGCGCCAGAACGCCTGTACTGTCCGTCGGCGCCAGTTCCTGCAGCATGCGCGTCATGGCGCCGGTCGCCGGCGCTGCGGCGCCGGGCTGAAAGGACAGTCCGTCCGCGCCCGGACCCTCGCCGATGTCCACCCCGGCAGTCACGGGCTCGTCCGGCCGCGTGCTCGCAGCGTCGAAGCCCAGGTCACTGAACTGCGGTGCGCTGGCCGGTGCGGTCGGCGCCGGTCCCGGGCGGGCCGCCGGCTGCCCCTCAGGCTGGGGCGTGGCCGCCATCGGAGCCAGCCGCTCGGCGGCCAGCATCTGCTGCCGCTCCCCGTAATCCATCCCGGTGGGCGCGCTAAGCGCCTGCGTGTCACCCGGACCGCCGTCCGTGCGGGCGCTCAGTGCGCCCGGGCCGCTGGCCGGGGCCGGGTTCGACGGCCTCTGGTATCCGCCACGACCCGCCATTACTGGCCCACCGGAACCTTACGGCTCACCGTCGCCGACATGTTCGGACTGCCGCCACGGAAGCCGGCGATCAGCGACTGGATGGGCGGCAGGCCGCCCGGCGCCTCGCCGGCTTGCCCTGGGGCCACGCCACTAGGCAGCCCGTTCGGGTTCACGCCCGGGGGCGTGCCGTCCGGTGCACCCGCCTCGGCCTCCTGGGCTGCCTGTGCCTGCTCCATCATCGCCTGCTGTTCGGCCTGCTTTTGCGCCTGCATCCGCTGAAATGCGTTCAAAATGGCCTGCTCCACCGGCTTGCCGTTCTCCCGGTCGTTCACGACCTCGGCCGCCGCGAGCAGCACTGCGGTGGGGTCTTGCCCGGCGCTTAGCAACGGGCCGGCCGACTGCACAAGCGAGAACAGCCCCTGCTTGAGCGCGTCCCGGGTGGACTCCACATCCACCGCGCGCTGTTCCTGCTCGGGGTCCACGTCGAACGGCAGGTTCTCCCGGAACGTGTCGCGACTGATAATCGCGTCGCCGCGCAGCTGCAGCATTGCCACGAACGACTGCTCCGGCGCCATCCCGGCTGCGAAGCCGTAGGTGATGTCGCACTCGTAGCTGCCCGCGATGTCTTTGGACGGCGTGTAGTTGATTTCGTAGCTGCGGCCGGCCAGCGTGCCCTGCACGTGCTTGGTGACGTTCGGAAAAACGATCTCGTCCATTTCAAAGCACATGGACGTGGCGCGCCTAAGCGCCCGGCCTATCACGATCTGCTCGGCCTTGAGCTGCGAATCGAACGAGCCCATCAACGCCTGCACGCCCTTGCCGGTCACGACCGACGCGTTCAGGTTGCCGGTGCGGGCATCCGGGTAGCGCGTGCCGATGCTTAGCTCGTTAGCAAGCTGGGCGGCCTCCTGGAAGGCCGCCGGCGGCAAGTCGATGCCAGCGCGCTGCACGCCGCGCGGGTCGCGGGTGCGGATAATCGAGTTGGGTCCGACGGGAATCTCGTTAGCGTCCTCCGGCACGACCAGCGGGGCGCCCACCGCCTGTGTTGCCGCCTCCAGCCCCAGGCTTGCGATCATCGCCCGGGCGAGCTGCACGTACACCGCATCGTCGAACTGCCCGCGCGAATCCTCCATTGACACGCCGGGGCGGGTGGCGATGTGCACCGGCGGCCGGCCGAAGCGGTGCGCGTACGACGCCAGTACCAGACCCGACCGGGATGGCAGGATCAGGGACACGTTCGTATCGTCAACCCAGCGGATGACCTCCAGCAGATCGTTGCCCTTGCAGAACCCACCCTTGCCGTCCGAACGGATGCGGCCCTCGAAATCAGGGAACATCGCCGTAAGCTCGTCAGCCGTGCGCCACCATGTCTTGGCATACACGGTCACGTTCAGGAACCGGTCGCGCTCGAAGTAGGCGCCCATCGGGTCGTCGATCTGGATAATCGGCACCTTGCGGGCGTAGTCCGGCTCGATGAAAAACGGCAGGAAGCCATAGCTGATGTACCAGTCCGCGCC
>CAZNHE010000161.1:0-5385 GCA_964572735.1 uncultured Chitinophagales bacterium
ATAGTTGATAGTTGATAGTTGATAGTTGATAGTTGATAGTTGATAGTTGATAATTGATAGTTGATGGTTGATAATTGATAATTGCCTAAATAAGGTTGACGTTTTTTTATGTTCAATGTTCAATGTTCAATGTTCAATACCCAATACCCAATACTCGATTCTCGAGGTACGTTTTCGACTTGCTGATAGCTGAACATTGGGCGTGGCGTTTTGTAAATTCTCTTGCGGGCACAAACAAGTTGGAACTTATGGAATCCTGCTGACAGCATAATGTCACCGGGAATTTTACTGGTTGACATGGAGGAGCCTCAGCCGGGCGCTCCCTTTTTATCCTTTGCAGGGAAAATCAAGGAAGCGACAATGGAGAGTGTGAGAAGAACAATGATAACTGCCAGGGATATTTCCGTATGAATGGGAAAAAAATCCTCAATCACCATTTTAATACCCACGAAAGTGAGGATGCCCGCCAGTCCGTAGTGCAGCAGGTGGAATTTTTCCATGACGCGTGCCAGGGTGAAATACAATGCACGAAGTCCCATAATTGCAAACATATTAGAGCTGAACACAATAAAAGGGTCGCGTGTGATCCCCAGGATGGCCGGAATCGAATCGACGGCGAACAGGATATCCGATGTTTCAATTACGACCAGTACAACCAGCAATGGGGTGGCAACCAGTTTTTCATCCTTTTTGATGAAGAAACGATCGCCGTGGAAATCCTCTGAAACAGGTAAAAAACGACGGAGGAGCTTCAGCATCGGGTTTTTATCGGGATGTACTTCTTTATCTTTTTCAAAAGCCATCCGGATACCCGTATAAATCAGGAAGACACCGAAGATGTAGATCATCCACGCGAAATTGCTTAGCAAGGCCACTCCTGCAATGATAAATACGAAGCGCATGATTAAAGCACCCAATATCCCATAGAACAAGACCTCATGCTGGTAGCGAGGAGGAACTCCGAAATATTTGAAAATGAGCAGGAATACAAAGAGATTATCCATGCTCAGCGATTCTTCGACCAGATACCCGGTGTAAAAATCAATCCCGGATTCATGTCCCATGAAATAGTAGATACCCGCGCCGAAAAGCAGGGCAAGGGAGATCCAGATGGAGGTCCACGTAAGGGATTCTTTGATGGTAACTTTATGTGCCTCTTTGTTAAAAAGAAACAGATCAATGCTTATCATCAACAGGACGAAAACGATGAAACAGACCCAAAGTATAAGAGAATGATGCATAGTGAATCGGGATTAAGAATAACAGGAGCGGAACGCGGAGTGTCTTTTACTTTTTGTATGTTCGCAGAAGGAATGAATATACAAGTTGAGAGGCAAAAGTTATGAATAATAGTCGCAAACGGGCACATCTTTGGATAAGCGGGAGGGTGCAGGGCGTTGGTTTCCGTTATTACGTACAGCGCACGGCGCGGGCCCTATCGCTGGGGGGCTGGGTGCGTAACCTGCCGGACGGTCGCGTTGAGGCTGTTCTCGAAGGTGATGAGGTACAGGTCAGGAAAGCGATTAAAGCCTGCGAAGCAGGTCCGGGCACCGCTCATGTGGATCATGTCAATGTGAACTGGGGAGAGGCAGAGAATGGAGAGAAAGAGTTCAGGATCGCCTTCTGAAGGGGAGACCTTCAATCGGGGAAAGAAGCAACCGGTGCCGGAGAGGGAACGCCTCTTTATTGCTGTCGATCTTCCGGAGGAGGTGTATCGGGTCCTGCTCAAACATGCACTGGAACTTGATTTGAAAGATGTGCGTTATAGCCGTCCCGATCAAAAACATCTTACTCTTCGTTTTCTCGGGGAGGTCAGACAGGAAGAAAAAGAGTGCCTGATCTCCCGGCTCGATAAAATCCGGCTTCCCGTCTTTCATCTGAAGATTAATGGGATGAATGTTTTTCCAGGGAAAAAGAGACCACGGGTATTGTGGGCAGGGGTGAATCCTTCAGACGGCCTGAACAAGTTGCATGAAGCTGTCGAAGCGGCTGTCGGTGCATGCGGATTCGGGACAGATTCAAGGCCGTGGCACCCGCATATCACGCTGGCCCGGCTGAAGGGCCGCGATCTCCCGACCCGGGAACAGCTTTCTGCTTCAGTACCTGGCAAAACGGCGTTGGAGTTTCCGGTCGACCGGTTTTATCTCTATCGCAGCGACCTCCGAAGAAGCGGGGCCGTCTATACATCCCTGAGAACATTTGCATTGGGAGAAACATCCCGGAAGGAACCAGAATCATGATTTTACGGAAAATTGATAATCAATGGTGGGGTATTCCACAGCCTTCACACGCCTGGCTGTCGGGCCGGCTGGCCAGGGCGTGGGGAAACGATTCCTTCACTATGTTCCATCCGCATGAAGAATTAATCCTGGCGGCGGAACTGCATGATATCGGCTGGACGGATTGGGAACAACGGCCCGAAATAAATCCGAAAACCGCACTGCCATACAATTTCCTGGAGATGCCGCTGGTGAAACACATGGAAATATGGGAAGAGGGAATAAAAAAGGCGATGACGATCAGCCGTTTTGCCGCCTGGCTGGTGTCCTGCCACAATGTATATCTGTTGAGATTAACCCCATTCGATCAGCTTCAGGCGCCGGAAAGGGAAGCTGCCGAGCTTTTTCTGGAGGAGCAGGGACAGTTGCAGAAGCAGCTTGTGGCTTCCCTGCGCGACAGTCCCCGGTATCGCATCTTCATGGAAGATGGGGAGAGAATGCAGGATTACCGGAAACAGTTGCGTGTCTGGGATTATTTCTCGCTGGTTTTATGTATGGGTAACAGTGGAGAAGCCAAAATTCCCGAAATGCCGGGGAGAGATGGAGAATCGTCTGTTGTTGTCCGAAAGGATACGGATTTCCGTTATCAGGTAACCCCCTGGCCCTTTCGGCCGGCTTCCCTGAAGGTTGTCTGTGAAGCCGTACGTCTGGAGAAATCATCTGGCTCCGAATATTTCCCGATTAAACCGGAGCTGATCAGTCTACATGAATGGGAGTTGGTACCTGCGTTGTAGTTTGAACGTCCGGTTTAACGTTTATCTGAAACCCATTGCGAAGCATGCTCAGCTACTTCGTTGATGAATATTCTCAGTTTTGGCCGGGATGGTTCAAAATGGACATCAATGCCGTGCTTCTTTAAGCCCTTGGTGCAAACGGGACCGATGGATGCCACCCAGGTTTTATTAAGCGCCCTCCGGAATAATTCCCGCGATGATTCCTGGGCGGCCACTTTCATGGCGTGGTCCAGTTGGGTCTTGCTGGTAAAAAGTACGATCTGAACTTCACCTTTAATAATGGCCTGAATGCCGTTTTTAAGTGGTTTGGTATCGTCAGGAAGCGTCCATCGGTAGACGGGCACCCGCAGCAGCCGGACTCCCTGTTTTTGCAGTGCCTTGTTCAGCTCCTCATTGGGTTCTCCATATTCCTGGATGGCCACCGTCCTTCCTCTCAGGCGGGAAGCCTGTTCACTTCGACTCATGGCCTGCAGGATCTCCTTCCAGGTGTTTGGCTCGGGCACTTTTATGGTTATAGGAATCCCGGATTCGTGCAGCACTTTAGAAGGTTTGGCGCCCCGGCTCACGACGGTGATCCCGGAAAGAGCCTGTAGAATTTCCGGCCATTCATGCCGGGCTTTTATGATCCTGATCATCATATCGGTTCCCCCACCGGTGGTGCATATCAGGGTGTCTACCTTACCTGCAAGCAATTCATCGGCGAAGACAAATACAGCCTGGTGATCCTCCAGCGGAGCCTCCTGCATGGAAGGAGCACTGATGGTATTGGCTCCATATCGCTGTAACAGCTCTGCAGTGATGTCGGCCATCCGGCTCTCAAAGGTCAGAACCGTAACATTGTTGAGTGTTCTTGCTGGGTTCATAATTTGGTATCTCGTTCTGCGATTCTTCAGGAATAGCAAACAGGAATATAAGCTTTTGGCGACAAGCCTCCAGTTTTCGGGCCCTTTCTTTAATGATTGGCATCAGTTTTTCCTTAAATTATTACAAAAGGGAAAGGCTTAACTTTTTGATCTGATTGCATGTCTAAAATGAAGCGATCCGTCGGAGGGTTGGTATTACTGGGTTCATTAGGGTTTTACGGCTGCTCGACTCCCGCGCCGCTTAGTGAAACGGTTATTTTCCCGCCACATGGAACATTGGTGGATGCTTCTCTGTCTTATCAGGGTGAGGCGGCTCTTATGCCGGCATTCAATTTTTACAGCGGAAAAGTGTTTCGATATGCACGGCGAAAGTATGGCAATGATGAATTCACAAATGAGTACCCCAATTACCAAAAATTTGGACTTGGCCTTTCGGATTCGTTCACACACTCGGACGATTGGGCGGTTGATTTTGCCGTCGGTTATGCCATGTTAAGTATGGATTTTACGGCACGCATGTGGGGAGAGAATTATTTCACGGCACAGTTTGCCGTTATGGGCGGCGCTCAATTTATTGTACAGCGTCCTGTATTAAGGACATCGGATGATGGAGTAACGTTGGGAGGTTACTACCGCTATGATCGCTACGATACCGCGATTTGGGGACCCGACCACCCTTTTCGAATAAGTTCTGCAGGTATCCGGTCGTCAATCCAATTCAACGGATCAATTATTCCTATTTATGGCTTCGTGGAAAGTGGATACAGTCCGGAGTTCAAGGATATCCTTTTTTATATTGGGCTGACTGTACCTGCTCCTAAAATCAAGTGAAGAAAGAATTGTAATCACCATATACACAGTGAATCTCACAACATTCCTATAGAAAAGGAAACCGCAACGGTCGTAACGAAAACCGCGAAGTGTGCGAAATCCATAGCGTCCCTTGCAGTAAAAAATTAACCAATATGCTCATTACGTATTTACTTTTGTGCACGTTGTGAAACCTTTGTGTACATAGTGGTTTATTCTCCCTCCTATAAAAGCCTTTGTGGAAAATAAAGAAGTGTATTTTGCCCACACGTCCTAAAGTATGCTCTACCAGCTGAGCTATTTCGGAACTCGCCCTTTATAAATCAAATCTTCGATAAAGATTCTGGATTTCTGGCGCTTGATGAAGTTCTCCCGCTTGAGAGCCTGGGTTTTATTCTCGAATTTCTCATGATAAACCAGCCGCCATGGCCTGCCCGATTTTGTGCTGCGTGTCCAGCCAGCGTTATGCCGCTCAAGCCGCAAATCCAACTCACCTGCGGTAAACCCGGTATAATAGCGGTCTCTGCTCTCCGAATAAAGGATATACACATAAAACATGAGCGAGAAACGGGATTTCCCGAACTTCGGGACGACCCCAACCGTTGGGTCCCCCGATTATCGGGAGGATGCTCTACCAGCTGAGTTATTTCGGAACTCGCCCTTTATAAATCAAATCTTCGATAAAGATTCTGGATTTCT
>CAZNHE010000162.1:0-5162 GCA_964572735.1 uncultured Chitinophagales bacterium
CGCCAAAACAACTAAATACTTCGTAGCATTGTGTTTCATTATCATTGTTCTCCCGGTTAGTGAAATATTAAACAATGCATTGTTTTTTCATTACATGTCTGTACACATCAAAAACCCTCCCTCCACTTTATAGTATTGGATGGGACGGCTTTCTGACTGATAACTGTATGCCGGAGTACCGGCATCATACATAGCAAATAATTAAAGCTATATACCTGGTTAGTAATTCAGCGGTTGTATGGGTTGTATGCAAGTTTACCCCCATGGGACACACCTCCATAGCTTAAGGCCGTTGCAACCACTATTAATGAACAAATGTTCTTTTATGAACCTTTGTTGTATATTGAGCATAAATATTCATATTGTCAACAGGCGTCACTCATTTTTTTAAATACCAGGACAATAATAGTCGTCTCAAAAATCACCAATCAGTGCCATGATAACCTTGTTACCTATTGTAAATATTGCAGGTACCGGAATATACCGATGCTTATCACCCGGCTCATCGCCTTCAGTATTATTTACTTAATTTTTTGGGTTCACAGTTTGAATTATACAACCCGATCCGCAACGAGTGAAAAACTCCGGAGGATTTTCCGCTTAAACACAAGGGCCGATTATTTTCATTTAACCTGTAAAGATCGACCCTGAAAACGTACTATTTCCTTTGATTTTTTCGAAATCCGGAACATTTAGCTAAAAAAACGATACAAATAACATACATATGACGCATATAGTAAACACCCCTGTTGTTGACAAAATTTTTTATCCCGAAAATGGATTTCCTGTTGAAAGAACTGCGGCTGCGTTTCTGAGCCAGACGTCTGGAAGCGAAAAGGAACCGGAATCTGTGGCAAATCCGCCGGATGAGGGATTCCGCGTCGGTATGCAACGGGCCGGCTGGATTTTCGGGGAATCCCTTCCATCTGCCGATGCCGGTTCGTGGATCTGGATACGCCTCGATGGAAACGGCAATGGGGAATTAACCGCTTCACAGCCTTCCCTTCTTTATGCGGGTGCCCGCCTTCTCGCAGACGGGCTCTCCCCCGAACAGTACGGCCGGCTGGAAAAAGGGCTTTTACTGGAAGTTTGCTTTGACTGGAATCGTCCGCTTTACGACTATACTCTTACCCAGACATGGCGTTCTGCGAGAAAGTTTGACGAGGAAGAGGCTGTGAGGCATCTGGCGGAATGCGGATTCACCCATCTCGAAGTCAACGGTCTGGCCGGCCACATTCCCTTCGAAGCAGGGGTGCCGGATGAATATTACAACCAATTTTACAGTTACTGTGCCGATCTGACGCAATTCGTAGACAGCACCCTGATTCGCGGCGTTTATCCCGCCGAATATTTGCAGGCGAACCTCAACCGGCTCAAACATCTGGCTAACCTGGGACGGAAATATGGCCTCAAGCCCGGTCTGCTTTGTTTTACACCCCGTTCGCTGCCCGAGATCGTCTTTCAGAAATATCCCACGCTGCGAGGCGCACGTATTGACCATCCGATGCGCTCGCACATGCCGCGTTACACTCTTGCCCAGGACCACCCGGTGGCACGGGATCATTACCGGCAGCTCATCCAAAACCTGATGAAGGAAGTGCCGGACCTGGATTACCTTTCGGTGTGGACCAACGACAGCGGAGCCGGTTTTGAATACACCGCCTCATTATATGTGGGACGAAATGGAGGGCCGTACCTGATACGTGAATGGCGCAGTCATGAGAAAATAGCCGAAGCAGCAGGAAAAAGCGCCATACGCTGGCTGAGGCTCATCCGGGAGAGTGCCGCTGAAATCAACCCGGATTTTACGGTAAGTCTGCGCATCGAACCGTTCAAGGTCGAACATGATACAATCATCAGCGGAATGGGCAACGGTCTTACGGTGGAAGCACCGTCTCTGCTGGTCAAGGGCTACGAACTTCCTTACGAGCACAACAATTATCCCGAACAGAAAAGTGTGGCCGGCACTATTCATCACACCAGCCTGGATCCCTCTGAAAAGCAGAAGCTTCAGGAATTCCGGGAGAAAGGATTCGAACCCGTCCTCAATTACGCCCCGGCCTCAGGATATAATATGGAACCTCTGCTGGGAATCCCTTTTCCGAAGATGCTATACAAAAAACTCATCGCAATGAAAGAGAGCGGGTTCAGGCGGATCAGCGCTTTTGGCGGCATCTTAAATACCTCCCGGACCCCCTGGTGGCCGAATCCGGAAGTCATCAGGCTGGTACAACTAAATACGGGCGAATCGCCTGAGAAATTCCTCCGGCGCACGGCGGCCAAATGGATCGGAGAAGAACATGCTGATGATCTCACAGCCTTGTGGGACGAAACCGACCGGATCGTCTCTTTTCTCCCGATCGTTCCGCTTTATTCCAATTTCGGATTTGTATGGCTGCGTACCTGGGTCCGCCCGATTGTGCCCGATATCGAAGCCGTGCCAAAGGAAGAACGCCTCTACTACGAGCGCTTCATCGTCAGTACCCCCAATAATCCCTCCATGAACGATCTGGGCAGGGACGTTCTCTTCGAACTCATCTCAGAGGATTCTGGACGCCTGATGGCAGAGCAGTTTGATAACAACGTATTGAAGCCCCTTGATGCCTTGATTGGCAAAACCCGCGACCTGATGGATGGAGCAGATGATCAGGCGCAGGAGATTTTCAAAGATCTGTATGAACGGCTCCGGGCCTTCAAATGCTGGTCGCGTACCCAGCGAAACACCTGTGCCTGGGTCGCCGGTGTCTACGGCTTCCTGCGCTCGGAGAAAGAGGCGGAAAAGCAAACACATAAAAAGTACCTCGCCGCAATGGTCCGGGATGAACTTGAAAATGCACACGACCTCCTTGAACTCTGGAACACGGCCACGACCGAATTTATACCCATTTCCGCCGTCGGCGAAACCAGTTTCATTTACGGCGAAAACCTGGGAGAACTGATCCAAAAGAAAATAGACCTCATGAAAAAATATGGTGACCGGGATCCCCGCATTGATCAGGATATCCTGTGGAGAATCGATTGATGCTTTCTTTCTCGCGAAGATGCGAAGAAAGCAAGACTTCGTTGTTCATCGTTCTGGGAGAAACTTCTTCTCACTTTGCGACTTAGCGGCTTCGCGAGAGATTTCTTCTCACTTTGCGACTTAGCGGCTTCGCGAGAGATTCCTTCTCACTTCGCGGCCCGGCGGCTTTGCGAGAAATTTCTTCTCTACAACTAACATCAATTTCAACAGCGAATATTATCACTCAATTAACGACCACCTGATTTATTATGAAAATTGCAGATCTGGATACCATCAAAGGCAGCCGCTATCCGGCACGACGCCTGACCCAGGGCATGGCAGGGGAAAATAAACCCATCCTTGCCGAACATTTTTGCATGGGACACGTCACCCTTGATCCGGAAGGAGGACAGGTCCCCTGGCACAATCATCCAAATGAAGAAGTTTATTTTGTTATCGAAGGAAGAGGCGAGATTTGCCTTGGTGAAGAACGGCAGGAAATCCATACCGGGCAGATGGTGTACATCCCGCCGTTCGAATTTCATCAACTGACCAATATCGGGAGTGATCCCCTCCGGATGATGTATTGCTATGCCCCTGCCGGAGATGTTGATCACTGGAAACAGGAGCTGGCAGGCACGCTGCCCAGGGCGGGCATTGAGGCGCCTCCCCTGCCGGAAGGTGCATGGCCGCAGTGCACCGACAAACCGGAATAGCTTCTATCATTACCAGTCGACCATAACCCGGCAGTTCTCATTTCTCGCAGAATTACGTAAATACCCACGAATTTATGCTGAATCCTGCGTTCTTCTGCCAGGTATAACATTAGTTCTAATTCAATCATAATTCAAAATCATATTATCGTGTCTGCAACAAAAACACATTCCATCGGTATCATCATGAACGGCGTCACCGGACGTATGGGTACCAACCAGCATCTTATCCGCTCCATTAAAGCGATCATCGATCAGGGCGGTGTCCGGATCAGTGATTCGGAAGTGATCATGCCTGATCCCATCCTGGTCGGGAGAAACGCAGCAAAGCTGGAAACTCTGGCGAAACGGGTTGGGGTCCATCGCTGGAGCACCAGCCTTGACGAAGTCCTCTCCGATCCTCATAATATTATCTATTTTGATTCCCAGTTAACCAACCTGCGGGCTGCCGCAATAAACAAAGCCATCGACGCGGGCAAACATATCTATTGTGAGAAACCGACCGGCACGTCTGTGGCGGAGGCTTATGATTTGTATACTCATGCGCAAAAGGCGGACGTGAAACACGGGGTCGTCCAGGATAAGCTGTGGCTGCCGGGAATGCTGAAACTGAAGATCCTGAGGGATAGCGGCTTCTTCGGAAAAATCTTATCGGTCAGGGGGGAGTTCGGGTACTGGGTTTTTGACGGAACCACGACACCGGCACAGCGGCCCTCCTGGAACTATCGCAAGGAAGACGGGGGCGGCATTATCACCGATATGCTCTGCCACTGGCGTTATGTGCTGGATAACCTGTTCGGTGAGGTAAAAGCCGTGTCGTGCCTGGGAGCCACGCATATCCCTGAGCGCATTGACGAGAAGGGGAAGCCATACGCCTGTACGGCCGATGATTCGGCGTATGCCACGTTCGAGCTTGAAGGCGGCATTGTGGCCCATTTCAACTCATCATGGTGCGTGCGTGTGCGCCGCGACGACCTGCTCACCATCCAGGTCGACGGGACGAAAGGATCGGCAGTGGCAGGCCTGCGCGACTGCGTCGTACAATCGGATGCCACGACTCCCATGCCCGTATGGAATCCCGATATCGACAGCCCGATCAACTTCTGGGATGGATGGGAAAAAGTTCCTTCCCGGCGTATCTTCGACAACGCGTTTAAACAACAGTGGGAATTATTCCTTCTCCATGTCGTGAAAGACGAACCCTTCCCCTGGGGACTGCTGGAAGGAGCCAAAGGGGTTCAACTGGCAGAAAAAGGGCTGGAATCCTGGGAAAAACGGTGCTGGGTAACTGTGGAAAGGTTATAGCAGTCACCGGAAAATAGCACAGGACTCAGAAATGACAAACCTCCGAAAATGTCATCCTGGGTCCATATCAGCCTCTTAACGTCATAACCTGCCAGTAGCTGCGACTTGTCGTAAATAGAAAAGCAAACCGGATAATCCCGATT
>CAZNHE010000163.1:0-1236 GCA_964572735.1 uncultured Chitinophagales bacterium
AATTTGCAACAGGAAAAATCAATCGGAGTAAAAAAGACGGCGGAATCGACATATTTTCGTGTTTAGCGAAGCGGTATCCGTGCTCGTTTATCGTATCTGGTGACAGTTGCTTTGTTTTTCGAGTACGATCAGGGAAAGGCCGCCCCCTCCCCTGATGAATCGGGACCGCCCTCCTCCGGCGGGGAATTCCTGCCGGCAACCTGCAATCCCGGCAGAGACGCAAAACTTTATGCCTCTACTCATCTACAACTTTCAACCTCGATCTTAACCTTAATCTGAGGACAGCAACCCCAGGTGCTGCATCCATTTTTCGCATAAATCCGGCCAGCTTTTGAGATACGGGAAACCCTGAGCCAAACCGAAACCATGTGGTCCTTTTTCATATAGATGCATTTCAACCGGGACTCCGTGTTTGTGCAGCGCCATATAAAAAGCAACGCTGTTATGAACCGGAACGACCGGATCGGTGGTAGCCTGAATCAGGAATGTGGGTGGGGTCCGGGAGGTTACATGTTTCTCATTCGATAACAATTCAACCAGTTTCGGGTCCGGATGTTTTCCCAGCAACTCGTGTTTGGACCCTTCATGTGTGAAAGAATCCTCCATAGTGATGACCGGATAGGCGAGGATCATAAAATCGGGTCGCGAACTGACTCGTCTGACCGGATCGGAGGAGGCACTGTCTCCCGCATCAAAATGAGTGCCGATCGTCGAAGCCAGGTGCCCGCCCGCTGAAAATCCCATAATCCCTATCTGATCGGTTTTCAGATGCCACTTAGCGGCGTTATGACGAATGATACGCATTGCCCGGGTGGCGTCCCGAATAGGTGCCGGATAGCGGTAGCGTTCGCCATGTCGGTATTTCAGCACAAAACCCGCTACTCCGAAAGTATTCAGCCATTCGGCAACCTTATATCCTTCCTTGTCCATCGCCTCGTGTGAATAACCGCCTCCCGGACAAATTAATACTCCCGTTCCGGTTACAAGGCCTGCCGTGGGCAGAAAAATTGTGATCGAAGGCTTGTCGGCAGGGGTGTTTCCAACAGCATTGGGTGCTCCATCGGGCCACACCAGGATGGTTTCCTTGCCAGGCACCTGGGCCATCGTATACTGAGCCGTCAAAACAGAAGCAAGAAGTACAATCATCAGTAAAAAAATCCAACAATAAGGGTTGCGGGGGGTGTTCATAATTTCTGTTTCTTTCTGGGTGATAACGGATTGTGAAGAATTCATTTC
>CAZNHE010000163.1:1336-5144 GCA_964572735.1 uncultured Chitinophagales bacterium
TAATATTCACAAGGAGAACAGTCAAAATCAGATTATACATAATTAACGTACTGATTCTTGTGCTTTTAACAAATAATGAGGAAGTTATTCCCACACAGAGAACCTGAAAGGCGGGGGTTCTTTTTTACACTGATTCATACAAAACGAGTCGTATTACCCAAAGGCACAGTCGAAAACGACAGACGAATTATTCTTTTCAGGCTGTTGAAAAGCAGTCAGTATAATCTAATCAATATGTTTGGCACTTCTTCTCCCCAAAACAGAACCGGCCGCGAGTCCGCAGGTCCGATGCGAACGGCAGGTATCTTCTTTCTGCTATTGAGCCTCATCAATCTGTTTAACGAGGCTTTGCGAGACATCCACTCGCTCATCAGCACATACAGCATCGCTTACGTGATCTGCCTGGCCATCGGAGTCCTGTTGATCCTCAGGATAAAAGCCGTTGTTCCCTTTGCGCGTTTCGCGGTTATAATGGGGGTAGCGGCCGGCGGAGGTTACCTGCTGGTCCACGGTCTTTATCTGGACTTCGTTCTGCAACTGATCCTCTGCAGCGGCTTATGGCTCCTGCTTTCACCGCGCTCGCGCGAGTACCGGATCTTGTATTCGTCCGGTGTCGTGACCGTTTCCCTGATGCTCGGCATAAACCTGCTCCTGATGAACGAACACTACCAAAGTAGCGGGAAATGGCTGGATTTTGGTAATAACCATTTGTCATCGACGCTTCCTGACACCGTTTTCGGGAACAACTATACTTATCGCCTTGATTTTGCCAGGGCGGTATGGCACAAACGGCCCCATGCTTCCTACGCCAAAAGCAATCCGGCGACGGATCTCTGGCTGGTGGATCCTTCAAAGGATGCTCACCTGATGGTTATAGCAGAACATACCCCTGACGGCTCCAATGCCGACCTTAAGGCGTTTTCCGCGGCTGTCAGATATAACCTGCTGAAACGAAATCCCAACGCCCGGCTTTTGAAAGTCAAAAGCCTGACCGGCATCTATTACGATGGGATTTTGTTAAAGCTCAGTTCCAGCGTCGACGGGGTGCCTCTTGAATATCTCGTTGGATTATACACGGTGAAAAGTTATGCATTCCAGGTCATCGGGTTTACCCATAAAAATGAATTCTCGTCTGTAAAGCCGGAGCTGATCGATGGCATCAAATCCTTCTATTTCGATACAGAGGCTCAGCAAAAGCGGGATGACCTGCACGTTAAGTCCCCGCTGGTTAACAGGATGCGGTAAGGGATCTGTCCGTTGTCAATTGTTTGTTGCTTGCCGGCAACTAACCAATCAACAAATTGCGATTCCGGTCCGAAACTATGTATCTTTATTTTTTGTGACGGGTCGTTAGCTCAGTTGGTCAGAGTGCCACGTTGACATCGTGGAGGTCGGCAGTTCGAGCCTGCCACGACCCACTCCGGAGAGTTTTCAGTCGGTGGCCGGTTGTTTGTGGTTCGTTTTCCGTAATCGATAGTGAGATTACTCCGGGAACAACTATCAACAAATGACAATCGACACAACCAGCCGCCAATACCCAACAACCTTCAACCTCAATGGAATCACATAAAGAAGCCGCCCTGTCGTTTCTGCAAATGGTGGTAGACGGGGACATCAGTGAAGCTTACGGGAAGTATGTTTCGCCGGATATGCGCCATCACAATATGGCGTTCCCCGGAGATGCTGCAAGCCTTGAAAAGGCAATGCGGGAAAATCATGTTCAGTTTCCCAATAAAATATTTGAGGTTAAACAGGTACTTGCCGAAGACGAGCGGGTAGCTGTTTTTTCACATTTACGCCTTCGTGAGGATGACCCGGGGTTTGCCGTAGCGCACATCCTGCGTTTTGAAGATGACCGCATTGTTGAAATGTGGGATATGAGTCAGCCTGTATCTGCCGATTCTCCCAATGAAAACGGCATGTTTTAGCAGATACCCCCCGAGTTTTTCCGATTCATCCATCCCACACCCGGCAACCAATCACTGACTGCTGATCACTAAAGTATATCAATCCCCGAGTAAGGCTAACTGTTATTTGCAGAAATGCGAACTGCAGAGACGCGAAATTTCGCGTCTCTACGAATCAATGTTGGTTTCGAATATTCACAGCGATCTTCAATCCTCAACTTTCAATCTTCAACTTTCAACCCTCAACCCTCAACCCTCAACCCTCAATCCTCAACCCTCAACCCTCAACCCTCAACCCTCAATCCTCAATCTTCAATCTTCAATCTTCAATCTTCAATCACATTATGAAATTTCTGACTGAAACCCACCCCTCCCTTCAAAATACCGCGATATTGCTCATTCGCTGGACGATCGGCGTGATTCTTTTTGTAGTGGGCTCCGGCAAGGTCCTGGGATGGTTTGGAGGGATGGGGCTGGAGGCCACCATTCAGGCTTTTGGCAAAGCGGGATTTTCGGCCTGGCTCATTTACCTGAGCTCCTTCACGGAGTTCATCGGAGGAATCCTGCTGATACTCGGCCTGTTCACACGTCCCATCCTGATTGCAGTCATCATCAATATGCTGGTGGCGACGATTTCGATGTGGCCGGGCGGATTTTTTACCGGGGCGCGTGCCGTCTACCCTTTTCTGGTCCTGGTTTGCTCCATTGTCATTTTTCTGACCGGGCCGATGAGCTACAGCATCGACGCCCTGATCCAGCGCAAACCGGCCGCCTCGCGATCAGGCTACGCAAGAAGCTCTCTCTCACGCCGCTGATTTTTCTGGCATGCTCTACGCACTCCTGCTCATCCCTCTTGCGCTGGTACTGGAATACGTGGTGCATGCCCCGGCCCCATGGATTTTTCTGACAGGTATCCTGGCCATCATCCCCCTGGCCGAATGGATTCGCCGGGCCACCGAGCAAATGGCTAAACTCGCCGGCCCGGCCATCGGCGGGCTTATGAACGTGACATTCGGAAATATGGCGGAGTTGATCCTGGCGATTTTCGTGCTCTCTGCAGGCCAGGCCGTGGTGGTCAAGGGACAGATAACCGGCTCGATTATCGGCAACAGCCTGCTGGGCCTGGGACTTGCCGTACTGTTTGGAGGGCTGCGTTTCCCCCGGCAAAAATTTAAGCGCGAGCGGGCGGGACTACTTTCGAGTCTTCTCATCCTTTCCGTCATCGCTCTTCTGGTTCCGGCCATCTTCGACTATACCGAGCGAAGCCTGGTCTCCGGTGCCGAGGCGAGCCGGCTGGATGAACGCCTGAGTCTGGGCGTAGCCGTGGTTTTGATTCTCACCTATGTCGCCAACCTCATCTATACCCTGGTAACCCACCGCAATGTGTTCGGAAACCACGATGGAGAAGAGGGGCAGGCCGACTGGAGCCTGCTGCAGGCGACGGGAGTATTGCTGGCAGGTACCGCAGGCACGGCCTGGATGGCTGAATTGGTGTCAGGGGCACTCGTACCTACAGCTAAAGGCCTGGGTATCTCCACCTTTTTCCTGGGGGTGACCGTGCTGGCCATCGTCGGCAATGCCGCCGAGTACCTCTCTGCATTCTATTTCGCCCGTAAAGATCGGATAGGCCTGGTCATGAGTATTACCGTGGGCTCCAGTATCCAGGTTGCCCTGCTGGTAGCCCCGGTTCTGGTGCTGGTGAGCTATTTGATGGGACAGCCGATGAACCTGGTCTTTTCCAGCCCCATCGAACTTATTGCCATTGTCGCAGCAGCTTTCACCGTCAACGCCATCGCCCAGGATGGCGAGACCACCTGGTTTGAAGGCCTCCTGCTGCTGGCCGTCTACCTGCTGCTGGCACTGGCCTTTTACTTCGTTACCCCGCCGGTGTAGGGAGAAGG
>CAZNHE010000164.1:0-5123 GCA_964572735.1 uncultured Chitinophagales bacterium
TCGAAATCCCGAATTACGAAAGATCGATCACGAGCACCGCTCCGCTGAGCACGAGTCTCAGAATGAGCCTCACCATGTTAGCCGGGCCATCACTCCCATATCCTTCTTTTCATTCCCCGGGATTAAGTTGAGTCCGCTGCCGATTGTTTTATGGTTGATCAGTCGGGTGACGCCTATTTTTCCCCAGAATGTCAGTGAGGGGAAGGGACTCCATTTTATGACTGCATAGATGCGCCGCCCCTGATCGTAGAGAGCCGGAATGCTGAATACATATAGCAGGTCGCTTTCATAAGCATATACGCGTGAATCATAATCATCGGTATCAAAGAGACAATATCGGGCAGTGATTTGGATGTTACGGATCGGTTTCCATCGTACCTCCTGGTACAGCAGAAATCCCCGGGACGGGTTCTTGCCGGAAGGTGAAGATTGTACCCATTCGAGGCGGGAATTCAGTCGTAATCGGGGTGTCGGATTCATTTCAACTCCGCCCCGTATACGCAGGCGGTCCTCTCCGGAAGTAGATATCTCCGTCCGCCCCAGAGAGTCTGCGGTGTTTGCATCACTACCGTGGGCCTGGTAACTGCCGAGCAACGTGACAGAGAATCCGTTTTTCCCGGTATAAACGAGCCTTCCAAGCCACTCGTACCCTCGCGACCCGGTATGGACACCATAACGCGGCTCCGGGAAATAGAATTGATCCAGACATGTTCGTAACACAAGCCGTCCCGGCAGTTTCAGCCTCAGCCCCGTATAAAACCCTTGTTCACCCTGAGGATAACCCGATTTTTCGGATAATGCATTCCCGAAGATGGAATGAAACCGGGAGCTGTAATCTCTCCAGGAGAAGAGCCAGTCCGTTTTTGGAGTAAGCCGGGCTCGTATTCCTGTGATGAAAGCCCATGCACCGTTTTCACTGCGTGCGGCTTCTCCGAAGACAACAGGTCCGGCTAACCGGAGTTGATAATTCACGCTTATTACCCCGGCGTCCCGGCCATAAAAGTAATTCCGGCGATAGTAGCGGGAATCCCGGGCGATGTATCGATCGAAGTGGCTGCGGTAAGCGGTAAACCCGACAAAACCGGAGGGGAACGACCAGCCAAGATGTCCTCCATACAAATGATGTCCGGCATCATAACGGCGGCCATATTCTGTCGGGGTACGATAATAACCGGTAAAACCGGGAAAAGCGATAGTATCACCCTGAATCACCCTGGCACTGTACCGGCGTTTCGAATAGAAAAGTGTGGCGAAGAGACGGGAACCGAGGGAAAGAGCAAATCCCCGCAGGAAATGATTCTCATCGGTTGAGGCATAGGGATAGAGTCCCCGGTTGCTGTGGATGGCTCCGCCGGTTACCTGGCCGCCCATCCCGAATGAACCGCTTGTCGACAGTGCAAGCCCCTGTCCAAACGATAATCCATAGTCGCCGATCACGGCCCGGCGGAGCAGCCCGACGTTGTAAAGCGCCAGGTGCGCAGAGGTGAAATCGAATCCGAACTTCCCATCCCAGCGTTCACCGGGATCCTTTTCCTGCGTGAGATTCAGGGAGAAATGCCTCCCTGAAAGTGTCAGACGATGATATATTTTTGCAGGACTTCCCAAATATCCTGTTTTTCCTGAATCGGGATCGTAACCCTTTCCCGGTGTGAGCGTGTGCTGAAAGCGCACCAGGTATTGTCCGCCGGATCCCGCCGTCCAGAAATGAAGGTTCTTGTGCAGGGCAGGCCGGTTGATCCGAAGAAATGGAGAGATGCGGGCCAGCGTTGCCGGACCGATACCCTTCACACTTTTCAGATCGGCGATTTCTTCAAAGAGATGCCCCTGGCGGAAACGGACGATCTTTTCCGCCAGGGGCAGATTGATATAGGGAATCTGCTGTAGCTGAACGACGGTCGCCGTGTTGGGATCCAGGGGATGGTGTTTTAGCTCCTCCAGAAAATCCACGGCCTGCTCGGCGGCGCCGGATTCATCCTCCGATTCTATCCGGTCTGCATTCAGTTCAAGCACGTTTCCCATTCTCCGGAGCGCAGAGTCGCTGGCTTGTGCGGCACTGAAGGAGGGAACGGCGGGTAACACCAATAAGACAAGGAAAATCCTTCGAATCGTCAGGATCATATCTCAACCTCGAAATCGAGACCGGGGCTCCATCCCAGCCATTGGTGATGCTGCGCCGCCAGATCCACCGACAGATGCCATAAATGAATGCCCGCACCGAGACTGAAGGTGGTCGGCCGGGTGGTCACACCTGCCCGCAGGATGAAAACCGGCAGCATATGCCATTCGACGCCCGCACGTACTGAAGCAGGAAAGCTGATATCTTTTTGTACGGAAGAGAGGAGCGTCACATTTTTAACAGGCTGCCAGCACAATCCAAGATCCAGCAGCTGAGGGAGTTCTTCGTGAACCTTCCCCAGCTTTGGCTGATTCAGGTTTGTTGCAAATCCGCCAATCCATAAATGCGGGGCGGCCTCAACGCCGAAACCCGCATCCAGACCAAACTGTCCAGCCGATCCGTATGGAGCCGCCAGGCTGATTTGGGTATAGGTGAAACGGAGGCCTAACCTCAATCCATGATAATGCCTTGCCACAACTGCCATGAATCGAGTCTGCCGGAACAGGTCGTTTCCATAGGTATAGACCCCGCCGCCTGCGGTCATCCTTCCTGATGGAAAGCTCAGGGAAGCGGCATAATCGGTGAGCTCGGCCAGATTATAATTCCTCCGGACATACACACTAAAAACGGACCGGTCGGAAGCGATCATGGCAGGATTGGCAAAAACCTGCCATGAATCGTCGGGAAGAGCCGCGGCGGCGCCGGCAAGTCCGGTTATCCGTGCGCCTAACAGTACCTGGGCCCCGCACAGGCCGGGATCGAGCATAAAAAGCAACAACACGCCCGCCATACATGCGTTACAAGCCATGAAATACGCACATTTTCTTCGTATCATAAATCTCTCTTGATGGGTAATCGTTCAACAACTTCGCCATTTGATGAAGGCTGTTTTATTATATGACACATTAGTGGCCTGTTCATTACAGAAGAATTGGAAAAAGATGGCACTCCTTTTCCTTGCCGTCTGGATGGGATGGGCCTGGAATGCACGCGCCCAGGAATTTGACTGCACGGTAACGGTGGATATGAGCCAGGTAAACAGCACCAACCTGGATTACCTGAAAGATCTTAAACCGGCGATCGAATCCTATGTGAATGATTATCACTGGACGACAGATCAGTTTCAGAAGGATGAACGTATCAAATTCAGCATCCAGATCATCATTAATGAAGTGGACGATAATCATAATGTAAAATCGACGATAGTCTTGCAGTCGCTGCGGCCGATCTATAATACGGTGACGCAAACCCCCATTCTGCTCATTTCCGATCCCTGGAATTTTACGTATCCGCCCAATAAGGATATCGTTCATGAGCAGTTTCAGTACGATAATGTCGCTTCGGTCCTGGATTATTATTGCTACCTGGTGCTTGGGTTCGATTACGACACTTTTTCGTCACTCGGAGGGACTCCTTATTTTAAGAAGGCGCGGAAAGTGGTTGATCTGGCAGAAGGCGTCGGCGCGTCGGGAGGATGGAGCTCATCATCAGGCCCCCGCAGTAAATATTCGCTGATCACCGATCTTTTGAGCCCGAATTACGCCGGGCTTCGCAAGTACGAGTATATCTATCACCGGAAGGGGCTGGATATGTTTACGCTGGATACCGACCAGGCACGGGTAAATATTTTACAGGCACTGAACATGCTGCGGGATGCACAGCGCACCACTACCGACAGTTATCCGTTCGACCTTATTTTTAATTGCAAGTACAAGGAGTATGTCGCCGTCTTCAAAGACGCCAAGCTGGATCAGCGCCTTGAGGTGTATCGTTTGCTGACAAAGATGGATACCGGGCACATCAGTGAATATGATAAGCTGAAGGGCGGATGATGAGTTTTCCGTTCATTCCAGCTGACCGGGGAAAACGGCTTCAGGGGGATTCATCCCAAAAAGCGATCCAGAAATTGCTCCATCCACCGGTTGGCATGGGCGAATCCCGGTGGATCCGCCAGCATTTGTTGTTCAGTCTGAATATAGGCCCCCGGTTTCAGTTCATCCCGGCTGTTTTCGATCAACCGGCGGGCGTCTTCCCGGCGCATCTCGGCGTGAAACTGAAATCCGATCACGTGCTTTTCATATCGGAAAGCCTGGTATTTACACGCTTCGCTTTCGGCCAGTGATTCGGTACCTGAAGGCAGTTCGAAACGGTCGCCATGCCAATGAAACGCCGGCATTTCTCTGGAAGAATGGGCGAAAACAGCCATGTTCAGAGCCTGTGGCGTCCACCGTATCGGGAACCATCCGATCTCGGTATGGTCATTTTTCACGACCTTTCCCCCGATCGCGTCGGCTATCATCTGGGCGCCGAGACAGATTCCCAGCACTTTCCTTCCCGCTGAAACCGCCTCACGGATCACGGCCTTTTCGTCGCTCAGCCAGGGATAATCATTCTCCTCATAAATATTCATCGGCCCGCCCATGACGATCAGCGCATCATCGTCTTCCAATTCCGGCCATGTGATTTCATCCTGAAAAACAGAGTAGAGTCGCATCCCGTGATGGTTTTTTACGGCCCAGTCGGCAATCACCCCCGGACCCTCACAGGAAACGTGTTGAAGAACATGAAGATTCATCCGTCATTCGATTTATCGGTGAGAGATTTCTGGAGCTCTCAAAATACCGAAAAATTGTTCATGATATTTCTGCTTCGATGTTGAAGGTTACAACATAATTCAGAATACCAAACCTGTCAGATTTGTTTGTTACCCAGTTAACAACCAAAGGAAGAAGCTTTTCCCCTGCCTGGAGTCCGGATGGAAACTCCATTGTTTATACGAGGTATAATAGCAATGACTGGAGCTGTGAGAAGGGAACTTTATGGATGCTGAATGTGAACACGGGGCAAACCAAACAGTTAACCTTCAATCGATAATCCGGTCCAACAGGAGGTGGCGAGTTTAAAAACCTGTCAGGTTTATTAAGGTCTTTGTTCGTATATCTTTTACTGCTATCCAAAAACAGGATTGACAAATAACTCTCCATCGCTCATTTTTGCCTGCTGCCTG
>CAZNHE010000165.1:0-5114 GCA_964572735.1 uncultured Chitinophagales bacterium
GCTGCACTTCCTCCTTCAGCGTCATCCGTGAAACCAGATCCGCCGCCCGCTCCCGGAACGTATAATGCGTGTTCAGGTATATGGGTTTACTTTGTTCAGATGCCGCAGTATGGACCGGTGAGCCGGACGATCGCATTACAATTTGTGCGTAGCCGGCCGTAACAGATATTGCTACCAATAGCGCGCATGATGTAAGAAACGCAAATGTCTTTCGAACAGGCATTGATTTGCAGGTTTTATTTTTCATAAGAGTCGACCTAAGATAATTTAAACGTATCTGATTATTAAATTGGAATTTCGTCATTGCTACTTTTCAGCTGATCCTTTGAAGATCGGCGTTTAATGATATGGTTTCGCCCTGCTTAACCGTCGCCGTGATGATTCGGTCTTTATACCGCACTTTGCAAGGCCCGCCGTACCGACTATGGATTTTAGCTGACTGAAGTCTGTTATTATTCCATTGCATACTTACTTCATAACCACCCCGTGCCCGCAAGCCGCTGACTGAACCGCTTTTCCAGTCAGCAGATAAAGCAGGCAGCAACGATATCTCTTCAGCATGACTCTGTATAAGAGACTCAGCCACAGCGGCAGTAAATCCAAAACTGGCATCAGATTGATTATTACGAAGATTATGTAAGTTGGGAGCCACTGAATTAGAAAGATATGTTTTTAATCCATCGGCAACTTTATCTCCCCGTTCAAGCCGGGACCAAACACAAATATCCCAGGAAAGATGAAAACCCCGCTTAACATCACGGGTACTCATCCACTTTTCATAAGCCTCGGACAACTTCTTGTCCCGGCGTAAGCGAATGGAATTTCCGGGATAAAAGGGAAATTTCTTGGAATCGTTGTGTGACTGATTTCCAGGTTTCCAGTCTTCGATCCATTCCTGGGGAAACCCTTGATGGTCTATTTGGTATGGCGGGAGTTTAGGCAGTACCTGTTCAAGCTCACTTCGAAATTCAGCATCGATATCAAGTAATTTACTTGCTTCTATACAATGAGGAAATAAATCGCGCATAATACCAATATCCATAGTTGGCGCGGGAGAAAGAAAAGACAGAACGCCATTGTCGTCGTAGAAACCATGCTCGGGCGATACGGAAAAGGGAGTCACCAGCCACTGATATTTTGGATGTTCAACCAACAAGTCGAGCAGGAATCTGGCTGAGGATTTCATAATCGGATAATAGGTCCTCAGAAAATCCAGATCGCCCGTAAAGGCATAATGTTCCCACAAATGCTGGCACAACCATGCCCCACCGACCGGCCACATTCCGTAACGGGCAGCATCAACCGGTGCTGTTCCCCTCCAGGAATCAGTATTATGATGAGTTACCCAGCCCCTGCATCCATAATATTCCCCGGCGGTTCTGGCTCCCGTCACAGAGATATCCTTAATCATATCGAATAAAGGCTGATGGCATTCGGAAAGGTTGCACACTTCTGCGGGCCAGTAATTCATTTCCTCATTAATATTGATGGTATATTTACTCCCCCAGGGTGGCAGGTTGGATTCATTCCATCTTCCCTGAAGATTAGCCGGTTGGCTACCGGACCGGCTGCTGGAAGCAAGAATGTAACGGCCGAACTGAAAGCAAATAGCCTCCAGATTTGTGTCTTCTCCGCCCTTGCTTACTGCTTTAATGCGCTCATCCGTCGGTTTTTTGTTCATTGATTCATCTCCGACATGAAGATGAACCCGTCCCATGAGATTATTGAAATCATCTATATGCCGGGAATGCAGTGTTTCATAATTTTTCCCCTCAACATTCGAAAGAATTTTGCTGCAGGCCCTGCCCGGATCCCCGCCTATATTCTCATAGTTGACATAACTTGTAGCCGCAGTAAGAATTAAGGTGATGGCATTGGCCCCCTGAATCTTCAATTGATTTCCATCGGTTCCGGAGTGACCTCCTTCCGGAAGAGCTTTGAGTACGGTTTGAAAATGAATACCCTTCCCGGATACCTGGGCAATTAACCAACTTTTGGGCATGGGACCTTTCCAGCAGCCATCCATCACCAGTCTGCCCGGTTGAACCTTGCTACTCTCCATATATTGGCTTTTTAATCCTGCCAAAAAGGAAATCTGGCCGGGCTTGTCAGCTTCAATTCTCACAACCAGTACGCGATCCGGGTAAGAAAGGAACATCTCACGTGTATAAACGACATCCCCCAACCGGTAACGGACTTTTGTTATGCCCGTTTCCATATTGAGTTCTCTGTGATAGTCTGTTGCCTCGTTTCCGCCGTCAAAGGTAAGCATCAAATCACCTAAAGGCTGATAGGCCTGCTGATTTGCCGGAATACCGTAGAAATGTTTGTCGGCCATGTTCCTGGCTTCCGGATGCTTCCCGGCAAAGACCAACTCTTTGATTTGGTCAAAATAATTGATCGCATTCGGATCGTTGTAATCTTGTGGCCTTCCCGACCAAAAAGTGGACTCATTTAATGCAATGCGCTCTTGCTGAATTCCCCCAAATACCATAGCTCCCATGTAGCCATTTCCTATGGGTAATCCTTCAAGCCACTTCTCGCCGGGCTGGCGATACCACAGAACCATATCTCTTTGAAGGCTGGCAGGCATGGATGTATAGCCCATTGGCGAAGCACCGGCCTTAAGGTTCCTGGATAAGATTATACTACTCAGGAGTAAGCCTGAATTTTTAAGAAAATCTTTACGTTTCATTGTTTTCCTTTTTTAAACAGCCATGTTTCTCATGAATTTGTCCTTTCCATAAGGATGGGATTGCTTGCTAGATCACCTGTTCAACCCAATCCAGTGGTTTATTAAAACCGAGCTTCAGATGTATCTTTACCGGTTTCCCTTCCGGCAAATGCAAATCACAATTCGCTTTACCCGGCTTGAATGATGTCTCCAGGCCCCCAGTCGGAACAGATATATCTTCGATGCCATACCGGGCAATCAATGTTACATCCTGCTTCATTGCTGAAGTAACCGTTAAGTCCACAGTCCGGGCCTCCATATCCCAGGCTAATTCATCTATCCTCGCAAAAGTACGAGCCAGCATGCCTTTGATGGAGCCTTTAACAAGCGTTTCCGGAAGAGCGGGAAGCACTTCGATCACCCCGGGACGCGAATACAACAGCATCTCCATGATAATCGCGGGAATTCCGCCTTGTGCATCCGGTACAGGCTCGCCGTAAGGTTCTCTCGAACACCGGAGTGCAGTACTGACGTAACCCTGCTCAATTAATTGCCGCAGTTGAACATCCACGATGACGTTGTCTTTGAGCCGCGCTCCAACCAGTGCACGGTGGCAGCGGCCATAAGCAGGCAAAGTTTCACCTGCAACAGCGGTGGGCATCGTATCGAACGTGCGCCTTCGATCGGCTATCTCCGCAGCCCGGGCCAGTTCTGGCGTGCGGTCCGGATCAATTTCATCACCGGGCCAGACACCATAGAGATGGGAAATATGCCGATGGCTATAATGTTCCTGTATCGTTGGCCAGGCCCATTCCTTCAAGGTTCCGTCTTGTTCGAGAAGGTAGGCCGGCATCTTGGCCAGCATCGCTTCCCATTTCGACACGCTGTCGGTTTCCGTGCCCAGAATCTCCGAAGCCTGGATTAAATTGGTCAGGACCTCTCTGCACACCGAAATGTCCATGGTGGCATTGATCAGCACGGGTCCCGACGGGATCATGCTGTTAGGCATCTGCTCCGGCGAGATAGATGGGAAGAACATATAATTCCCATTTTTATCGGTTGCCCTCAGGAAATCCTCATAAAACAGCGCCAGCTCTTTATATGCCGGCACCACGCGATCGCGGAGGAAATCCAGATCGCCCGTTACAAGGTAGTGGTCCCAGAACGGCCTCATGCACCACCCTCCGGCAGAAATCCAGTAAGGCCAAATTCCGATGGCAGTACCGGTAGTATAATAGAAGCTGACGCCAATCCCCTTGTCCGGAAAGAGGGGGTAAGATGCGCCGCGAAAACCGAAAATGTTCCTGGCGTTGGCCTGGAAATCCGAGGTCAGGCTTTCCATCCAGTTAAAGTAGGCTTCCATACCTTCCCGCAGGTTGCCCTGGACCGCACCCGCCGTTTGCAGGTTGATGGTGGAATTGACCCCGGCTGCAATGCTGGGATACTTACCGCTGTTGAGGATGAACCAATGACGTCCCATTTCGAAGACTTTCTCCAGCAATGCAGGCGAGTAATCCGGCCTCGACCGCTGATCGGTCAGAAGTTCCTCCGAAGACATTCCATATTGCGAGGCACCGCCAAAATCCACGGTGACCTGATCAAGCATCTCCGACTGCACCTTGCGGTGCCGCTCCAGCAGCGCCGGATAATCCGGGGCGAGTTCTTTCACCGCCTTCCACAGCGTTTTTACCTTGTCCTCCCTGTAGTCGGAGAAATGTTCGATGCGAGTGAGCAGCATCACCGACGACGCATCCTTAATGACCAGTGTATCACCTTCCACGCGGGATGAGCCGCCTTCCCGAACCACGCGAACCATTCCTGCATAGCCGCTGTTGTCCACCGAAGGATCCAAAATACACTTATAAATCAGTCGTTGCTCATTGAAGTCTTTCCGTACGTCGCCGGCTTCTACACCCTTTGGGGCGAGTTTTCTTTGATCCGATGCCAACCGGGTGAATGCTGCCAGGTCCGGGGCCGTGATACCAATTCCTCTATGGCTGCCCCAGTCCATCCCTGAACGCATACTCCACTCAGCAGACTTCTGCAAAGAAATCCGCACATTCACCGGCTGACCTGCCGGGGCAGTGAGCCACTGGACCACGACGTTGTCAGGCCGGGATGTAAAAGTTTGCCGAAGCCAGTCACCATGTTCATCTGTCCAGTGAACCTTAATCTCACCGTTCTCAAAATTGACGGTGCGGAGGTAGTCCCTGACCGATGCGGTTTTCGGAAAATCGAGATGCATCCCGAATGCCGGGATGGTGAGGTGCGGCTCCGTGTCCTGCTTTATCGGACTTTCATTCATGCGCCGGACAGCAAGCTCAATAGCTTCCCGGTGCTTCCCGTCCAGCACCATTTTCCGCATTTGCGGAAATAGTTCAGCAACCTTGGGAGCCTCCAGGGGCCTCTTCCACGGCATGAGCAGACTTTCGTGGTGAAA
>CAZNHE010000166.1:0-4595 GCA_964572735.1 uncultured Chitinophagales bacterium
GTTTGTGGCTGTTTTTTTCATGATTATTACCCCTTCTTTTGTTTTTGTTGACGGTAAAAAGTTTCCGGGTCCTTTTGCCCTTAACCTAAATGCTCTCCAGAACAGCCCCTTTCTCGAGAATAAATCCCCCTGAAAAAGAAGGCGATTGCATAGATGACCCCGTAAGCGGCCATACCACACTTGCAGAAGCCGATGACGACTCTGCAACTCTCGAAGCGGTCCTGAAGAATGGTGATTCTATCGCAAGTGGCGAATGTGTGACACCTGAAACGATCACATTGCCTATATACAAGTATTTTGAGGTACTTGTAGTTCCATCAGGTAACCATGGATAAACCCTTATATAAAGAGTCTGCCCGTTGTTCACCGATATATTGAGTCCCGTCCTGCCGCCCCCTGTAAAGGTGGTATCGATTACCCCATTCTCATACAGCGGACTTATCTCCGTAAGTTTTTTGGGATCAGAAAACGCCGGGTTCGTCGAATAGTAGACAGATGCGTTCATTCCTTTGATCCCTTTATTCCCTATCAACATGGAAAGAGAATCGACTGTTAAATCATAGCCGTTTTTTGGCCCAAAGGAAAACTCGACATACCGGTCTTTGTTCCTGTCGGATTCGTCAGGCCATGAGTTTGTTCCCGAAGAACCACTGGTGGAAGCGTCGGGTTTTAATTTCTGAATCTCCCGGGTTGTCCCCTCATCGGGTACCTCGTAGTTGGGCGTCAATCCGACAACAGCCTCGGAGGATGCCGTAACATTTCCGGACCCGTTTTCTCCTGCATTTATGGTGACGTTTGAGGTGTCGACAGTAGCGTTTCTTATCTTGAGTCCTGAAGCAGCGGTTATGTCTACATTCTTAAGTATGATATTTTTCATGGGCTTTTCAGGAAGGCCCACGATCAATCCGGCCCCTGGAGAATTGGTAGACTTCAGATTGATGATCTTTATGTCGTGGTAGTAGGGTGTTTTTGAAGTTACCGGCTGCGGCGGATCCGACTGATCGGGAATGTCCGGATAATATCCGGTAAAAAGTATCGGATTCTCCACATTCTGCATGGTATTGTTGCTGTAAACCACGCCTCTAATCTCTCCTCCATTACCGCGATAAGATTTAATGCGAAATCCATTCCTCGTCCCGTTAAACGTGCAATTATCCACATAAACGCTATCAATCCCCCCACCGGTTTCGCTGCCCATCGACATTCCGTGCCCATGTAAAAATGTACAGTCGGAAATATGAATATTAGTCGTACCGGCGTGTGGGTCAGAGGGATCGTATCTGCCGGATTTAATAGCGATGTTATCATCGCCGGTATCGATTGTGCAGTGCGAGATGGTTACAAAATGACAGGTAGCAGGATCAATCCCATCTGTATTGGGCGAGTCCGGGGGAGAGGTTATCGTCACATATTCTATTTTCACATACCAGCAGTTTTCGAGCGAGACATGGAACTGCGGCGAGTTCTCCAGCTTGACACTATCGATAACGATGTTCCTGGAATCATTGAGCTTAATGAGCCTGGGCCGGGCCACCTCCTTGCCATTGGCTTTGGCATTTTCATAGAGCGTCCACCATGGCCGGCCGCTTCCATCAATGGTTCCGCCTCCCGATATCCTGATGTTGGTCGCATGATGGGAGGTGATCAGCGGCTGAAGATCGTCCGGCAGAGGACCGTTGGTATCTGCCCCTGCCGGATAATAAGCCTTCTCATCGGTAGTGGCCAGAAGGGTTGCGCCGCTTTTAATTTCAAGGGTAACATTACTTTTCAGTTCAATGGGTCCTGTAAGAAACGTTCCCTTTCCAAACACAACCATTCCGCCTCCTGCGTTGGAAGTACTGTCGATAGCGGCCTGAATGAGCTTCGTATTGTCTGTCTTGCCGTCCCCGACAAAGCCGTTGGCCTGCACGTATCGTATAATAGCCGTTGAATCCAGGCCGGGGCTGCCATCCTGATCACTTACAAGCCTTTTACGGCAGCTGTTCGTTGTCAAAACAATCAGGAAAAGAGCAGGGACGATAAGACAGAGTTTATTCAGGCGCATAACAGGAAATTAATAGCCCGGATTTTGCTTGACCGTAGTATGATTGAGATCGATCGCACTTTGCGGGATCGGACGCAGAATCTTGAACTTTCCACCTACCCCTTTAAACGGATTAATACCCTGCGTGAACCAGGCCTGGATATTTCTGTTATATTTTTTATCCCTTTCCATTAACGTGCCTGTTCTCACGAGGTCAAACCAGCGATGGTACTCACCCAGCAGCTCCCTGGCACGTTCATCCAGAATTAAATCAATATCAATCTGACCGGGAGTGATCATCATGTCAGATGCATGCCCCGGTGCGGCGGCACGGGTTCTGACTGCGTTAATACGGTCTGCTGCCGTGGCTGTTTCTCCAAGTTTATAGTAGGCTTCGGCGGCGACGAGGTAAGCATCAGCCAACCGGGCCAGGATGATATTTCTGGTGCTGCTCCCGTTATTGGAGAATACGGACTTCGGATCGTCAAATTTCTTAACCGGCGGGGGCAACGGTGCCCCGCGATAGGCCTGAAATCCAAGATTCGGCGCCCAATCGTCATAGGGTACGATAATCGTACTGTCTCTGTGGGCGGGATCGGCCGCCTTCCAGGTCGTCGTATCATTTATCGCCCAGTGGGGAACGTAATAATATTTCACGTCCACGTCGTCAAGCGATCCTTGTTGATTAAAATAAGCGTAATACGGATTGTAATATTTGAGCATGAAAGTACCCTCTAAACGAGTATCATATTGGGAATACAGACCAAATAAAAACGGATCCGGAAACAGGGTATGCGAGCGATAAGGATATCCCACAGCCTGTCCTTCCCCTCCCAAATAGGGACTAAAAAAGTAGTTTTGGTCGTTTCCATCCGACTTCGGGTCAATTATGGATGAAGTACTGTATTGCACTGCAAAGATGACCCCGGCATTGTTTTCATTCCCGGGGAACCAGAACTGCTCAAATGGGATGGTCAGTTGCTGGTTGTTTATGGCGGCATCGGCATATTTGGCCGCCTGTGTGAAATCATCTTTGGAGCCGAAGCTCTGATAGCCCCTTGTTAAATATACCTTTGCCAGGTAGAAACGAATCGTTCTCTTATCTACTCTGCCCCCGCCGTTGGTTTCCGGCACATCGTCAAGCGCCTGCTTCATCTGATTGATGATAAACGTATACACCGAATCGGCCGAAGCCCTCTGAAAGTCAAGAATCGGCTTGTTAATACGGTTCTCTACAAGAGCAACCCCACCGAACTGCCGGACAAGGTTGAAATAAAATAACGCCCTCAAAAACATGGCTTCTCCCAATCTGGTCTTCAGAGTCGGGGCGGATTCGGTCCGTGAGTTATAATAGATAGCCGTATTCGCAACCTGTATGGCATGATAGGAATCCTGGTAGTATTGCGTCACCATATCATTTGATGGGGTGAGATCTTCATAATCACTGAGCCCGTTCGGCTGGGTGCGCCCGCGCCAGAAGATATCGGTACCCCCGCAATACATCCATACATCATCACTTTTGCCGTACAAGGTGCGGAGTTGGGCATAGACCGAGTTCATCAGCTTTTCATAACCCGTTTTGGTTTTATAGTAACTGTCTGCTACGATATTCGACTTGTTATCTTCGGACAGAAAACCCGAGCAGCCTGCTGTTATCAGCAATGCACATATTCCAAAGAGCAGTATAAAATTCTTCTTCATAGTTATATACCTCATGATAATCTAAATTCTCAGGTTGATACCTAATTGGTAGCTCACAAAACTATTCACGTTATTCGCATCATCTATTGCCTGGTCTGCCCATTCCGGATCAAATCCCGTATAAGGCGTAAATATAAAGGGGTTCTGTACATTGAAGTAGAATCCGAGGCTACTGATCCCTAATTGCTTCACCAGCCTGACGGGCAAAGTATACCCCAGCCTGATATTGTTGACCTTCACATAGGAGGCATCCTGATACGAAGAAACCTCATTCCAATACGGACCAACATTGTGCGGTTCCGGGTAAGAATTGGATTGACGGGTAGGGGTTACCTTATTGGGAGGCATCCAAAAATCTACGGCTAATTTCTGCCTTCCTCTGTCGTCAAGATTGAGGAATTCCTCGTGGAACGGACTTTGAACCAGAACTCCCTGATGGGTGGAAATCGTTGTGGATAATGCAAACCCCTTGTAATCGAATTCGGTCGAAAAGCCGCCGATCCAGGAAGGTTCGGGTGTGCCAATGATCGTACGGTCGGCACTCGTAATAGAACCGTCGTTATTCAGATCCTTTACACGAGCCTGGCCGGGGGTTTGTCCATATTTGGCAGCTTCTGTGGCCTGGTCTTGTTGCCAGATGCCATCAAAAACGTAGGTATAATCAACCCTGATCGGTTCGCCGATAAACCATCCGTTACCAATATCATCCTGATCATTTCCATATAGAGAAACGATCTTATTATCGTTTTTTGAGAACGTAAATGAAGTTTCCCACCTGAAATTACGGGTCAGGATGTTTACGGTCGACAGGGAAACTTCGATACCTTTGTTTCTGATCGATCAGATGTTAGCGGCAACGGTTCCGGAGCCT
>CAZNHE010000166.1:4605-5080 GCA_964572735.1 uncultured Chitinophagales bacterium
TTCAAGCGGGAGCTGACGTTCCAGGAGCAGTTTGTCGGAAAGCTTATTGTAGTAGTCGACACTCCCGCTGATTCGCTCATTAAATAGGCCAAAATCCAGGCCTATGTCATATTCGCGGCTTTTTTCCCACGTCAGGTCTGTGTTGGCAACACCGCTTGGCGCGAAACCCTTTGCAAGGGTTCCCCCGAAATCATATAACGTTTGCGTATTAGCCAGGATCTGCGTTAAATAGGGAGGCACATCATTGTTTCCCGTTATTCCGTAACTGGCCCGGAGCTTCAATTCCGAAATAGCCCTGACACCCTTCAGGAAATTCTCCTCATTGATACGCCAGCCTGCCGATATGGAGGGGAACATGGCCCATTTATGCCCTTCGGCCAGCACGGATGACCCATCCCACCGATCGGTTATTGTTAATAAATATTTATCCATGTAAGAATAAACCATTGATAATTTTCTTAGAACGGAGACAAGA
>CAZNHE010000167.1:0-4942 GCA_964572735.1 uncultured Chitinophagales bacterium
GCTTGCTCGGCCACCAGATGGAGCTGTCGGCATTCAGTGCTCCTCCCGAATCCAGGAGATCATCCCAGTGATCTGCGGTTACTTTTTCCTTCTTGACCGGCCGCCATGACTGGCCGCTGCCGTCCAGAATCCCGCCGCCGGTGATGGCAACATCGGTGAGATCATGTCCGTAGATCGGCGATTCCACCTTATACTCATCATCGGTATGGGGCATATGGATAATCGGGTATTTTGTATGATCCTTCGTAAACAACAGGACGGCTCCCCGCTCAACATGAAGATTGACATGGCTCTTCAACTCAATGGGACCGGTAAGCCACAATCCCGGCGGAACGACAACGGTACCCCCGCCCGATTCGGCACACGTTTCAATCGTATGTTGAATCGCCTGGGTATTCAGGACTTGGCCATCCCCCACAGCCCCGTAATCGGTTATCGCAAAGGTAGTGTCGGGGAATTGTGGTGCGGAAAGATCCGGCATTTCAAAAGGGGCATTATGGAGGTAATACGACAGGCTCTTCCCCTGATGAGCCTGTGAGAATGCAGTTTGAATACCCAATAAAACGGGTATAAAAAGTAAGAAACAAGCTTTCTGTAAATAAGAAGAGTTATGGGAAATCATAGTTAAGCTAATCCGTTATTATTATAAAATAGCGTTATGCCAATGCTAAATTGTTAGATTCATTGCCGGGATGATCCGGTTCCCTTAAAAGAAGAATAAACCACCATGTTCACAAAGGTTACACAATGTCTACAAAGAAAAATACATAGTGAACATTGTGAGATTCTCAGTGCTCATTGTGGTTAGATTTCTTTCTTTACCGCAGAGTTACATGAAGGAACAGATTTGACTTGAAGATGGTGAATCGTTTCATGAAAAGGCTGCAATTCATTATTGAATGTTTTCTTCCACGTCTTGCATTATGTTACCTTATTACAAACCAAAACAAAAATTAATAAACACGTCTTTATGGCTGCTCCGACAAAAAACAAGAAAAAAGCTGCCACACAGGATAAAAAGCTGCCTCCCGCGGTAGGTATGTGGAAAAGACCGGTGGCCGGCTTCCAAAACCTCCGTCGAAATCGCCCGGAAAATCAGGAAACAGCAGTGGAAGCGCAGCTGATCGATACCAATATCTTTATTGACACTTTCCGCGGTAATACAACCTTCCACTATCACATCAGGGAGAATCGCTGTTATATTAATGATGTAATCTATATCGAATTGATTCAGGGTGGCCGACTGAGTCAACGGGATCTTGCCCACATTAAAAGTTATATCCGACCTCTCACACGGATTCATATTTCTCAACAGATCAGTATAACCGCCGTTGCTTTGGTAGAGCAATATGGATCCGGCTTCGGATTGATGTTCGCCGATGCATTGATAGCTGCAACATGTCTTGTTTGAGGATTGCCTCTGTTGACCCTCAACAAAAAAGATTTTCATTTTATCGATGGACTGCAATTGATTACTCCCTGAAGTCCGAACTGAGCCTGTCAAAGGGTGACCTTCTCCCCATTAACCGTCGTGTTCAACACCTGCAGGTTTTGGGCATCTTTTACAAAATTCTTCTTCTGCACATTTTTGAACGTGCAATTTTTAATGGTGATATTACGCACAGGCTTGTCATCCCGGCCTTTGATATAGATGGCATATTCACTTTTCCCGCTGACGACATTGTTAATATGCACTCCGCTCAGGAGCGGGGTATAATGGCAGCCCGCACCCTGTTCATTGCCGTAAAACATGTTGATTTTTATCACTGCCTCGTGCACCTGTCCTACTTTGATATTGCGGAACCAGAAGTTCTTCAGCACGCCGCCCCGGCAGGCGTTGGATTTGATACGAATGGCCCGTTCCAGGTTTTTACTGCTCATCTCACAGTTTTCGGCATAGATATTCTCGATGCCGCCCGAGGTTTCGCTCCCGATCACCACGCCGCCGTGACCGTCGCGCATCTGACAGTTCCGGACGATGATGTTCTTTGAAGGAACATCCACCCGACGGCCGTCTTCATTACGCCCGCTTTTGATAGCAATGCAGTCGTCTCCATTACTGAAAAAGCAGTTTTCAATCAGCACGTCGGTGCACGATTCCGGGTCGCAGCCGTCATTATTGGGCCCGTGGCTGATGGTCGTAACCCCGTCGATCGTGACATTTCGGCTCAGGGTTGGGTGTATGATCCAGAATGGCGAATTCTTAATGGTCACTCCCTGAATCAGCACATTTTGACAGCGATAAAACTCTACAAACGTCGGACGCATATAGTGTCCTTTCCCGAACACGCGATCTTTTACCGGAACACCACGGCTTGCCATTTTCATGAGTTTAGGCTCGTTTCCTTTGCTATGTTGAGCAGGCATTCCTTCCTTCCATCCGTAACTCTTCTTCCCGACCCAGTTCCACCAGTGGTCGTTATCAGCCTGCCCGTCCAGGGTCCCTTTTCCGGTAAGGGCAACATTCTTCTTTCCGTAAGCGTACACCAGAGGTGAGTAATTCATTAACTCCACACCTTCAAAACGGGTATAAACCACGGGCAGGTAATCATCGGGATTGGTGCTGAATTTTATGACCGCTCCTTTATCCAGATGCAGGTTTACATTGCTTTGCAGATGGATCGGTCCCTTCACAAGCCAGGTTCCGGAAGGAACGACCACACGTCCGCCGCCTGCCTGGTGGCACGCGGCAATAGCCTTTTTAACAGCCGGCAGGCAATCGGTCTTTCCACCGGATTTGGCACCATAGTCCGTGATCGTAAAATCGTGATCAGGGAAAGTTGGAGGGACGATTTTCTTGAGAAGTACCGGCAGATAATCCCATCCTTTTGGGGAGGAATTTTGGGCCGACGAGAGTTGCCATCCCCCTGAAATCAGGATGAGCAATGCCATGATGCAGATTTTCTTTATCCCCGCTAAGTTACGACCGGTCATAGGATCTTCCTTTGATTTGATTTATGATTTGTTTGATTCGTGCTGTCTGTCGATTTGCAAAAAAACGATAACGGAGCCTTTCACGACACCGTTATCCTGTGTGACACGTCCATGCCATGGTAACCAGGGACGTCTTAAATGATGAAAAAAAGGTTTCATTTTTTAATCCTTGTGTAGATTAACATTGTTATCAGGTGCAACTGCCTTCACCTAATGAGGATCTTCATTTTGATCAGGTCGAAGTTATTGCGTCTAAAGTTTATTTAAGCAGCATAAACTTTCTGGTTTGTGTGAAGGATCCTGCCCGAATCCGGTAAATATACACCCCACTGGCAAGTCCGGAGCCGTCAAATTTGATCATATAATGTCCCGGGGGCCTGACTTCGTGGACCAGCGTTTCCACTGGTTGTCCCAGAATATTATATACTTCCAGAGATACCATACTTTTTTCGGGTATCTGAAAAGCAATATTCGTCGTCGGATTAAAAGGATTGGGGTAATTCTGTTCAAGGGAAAATTCTGCAGGTGTATAATCGCTAACCTTTCCAATCGAAGTAATGGCATTGCCATATTCGAACGCTCCAATGTCTGGAGCTTTGCCCGAGAAAGTTAACCCTACATCGATTCCGGCATCAATAAGCAGACTGCCTTTAGCCAAATGAAGTAACCCATTATTCGGTAGACTGCCATTCGCCATTCGGGGTGCTGTTGCTAAAGAAGTATCAAGGCTGATGAAGTCTGATGCTGAAACATCAAATCCATTCCATGAGTCCGATTCTTGTATGGCGCCTCCTTTAATACTTATACCGGCATCATAAGATAAATCATTTACCAGGCTATCAACTCCGGTAACCGGTTTTTCCGGAAAGGAAAAATTTTTACCGTTATGATAGCCGGTACAATTAAATATCTTTACTCCTGCTGTATTATGGTTTTGATCAAAACCTTTGCCTTTATTATAAAAAGCAACACAATTAGTAACTATATGTGAAGCCGCAACATAATTGCCACCCACCTTAAAACCATTACCGTCACCCTGATAATCAGAATCGTTCCAAATGTTGTAACCGTTACTAAATGCCCAACAGCTATCAAGGATTGTGGCATACTGTGACTCGTAAAAATCCCACCCGTCATCGGCATTTGCGTAAGAGCGGCAGCCGACAAATTTGTTGCCCGCACCATTATTTAATTTACATGCAAAACCATCGGCATTTTCTCCATGAGTCGCCGAATCATAGTTTTTGTAAGAATCACAATCATGAATATAATTATCATGACCGCCATTACTTATCTGAAGTCCGGTATCTTTGTTTCCATAAAATATACAGTCTTCAACAATGTTATAACCGCCGGAAACATGAATTCCATTGTCACCTGCATAACGAATCGTGATTCCTTTTAAATACCAGTAGTCATTGGATAGTTCAAGTCCCCTGGAGCTTGTCGAATAGCTTTGTTTGGAAAAATCCAATATGGGATGCTCTCCGGGATAGGCGGATAATTTTATGTAATGTCCCGAAGTACCGTCCCTGGAAGTATGCAACGTCGTGGTCAGATAGTATACACCACCGCGTAAATATATTGTTGTATCTGGATATGCCTTTCTGATTGCAAAACCTATTGATTTTATAGGTTTATCAATTGTACCAGGATTCGAATCATCCCCATCAGGGGAAACATAAATCTGTGCATTTGCTTTCAACCATGCTCCGGAAATAATTAAAAAAGTAATGACCAATATTTTTTTCATATTGCTCTTTTCTTGAAATTGATCCTGTAGGTACAGTTGCCCCGGCGTTTCGGGGTCAACTGCAGGATGAGTAGAATATGATAACGCAGAGCTGACATAACACTACTTAAGCAGCATAAATTTTTTGGTTTGTGTGAAGGAACCCGCCTGCAACCGGTAAATATATACGCCGCTGGCAAGTCCGGAGCCGTCAAATTTGATCATATAATGTCCCGGGGGTTTAACTCCATGGACCAATGTTTCCACAACCTGTCC
>CAZNHE010000168.1:0-4909 GCA_964572735.1 uncultured Chitinophagales bacterium
GCGGGTCCGTGAGGAACTTGATGCCGGGAAAAGCATACGGGCAGCCATTGACAGCGGATATGCCAATGCCATGAGTGCCATCGTTGACTCGAACCTCACCACCTTTTTAGCCGGAGCCATTCTTTACAGCTTCGGGTCGGGTCCTATCAAAGGATTCGCAGTGACGCTGATGGCCGGTATTGCTTCTTCTATGTTTACCGCCATCGTCATCACACGTATCGTCATAGATTATCTCACGCGCGATCGCATGTCGACCGTCAACATTGGATAAACCCATTTTAAAGACATTTTAAACCGCACCTGATTATGAGAGTTTTTAAAAACACCAACTTCGATTTTATCGGGATCCGCAAGACCACCTACATTATTTCTACCACCCTCTTTGTGATTGCGGTCCTTGGTATTATTATCCGGGGCCTGCAATACGGCATCGATTTTAAAGGCGGGCAGGAATTCATTGTTCAGTTCCAGAAACCGGCCCAGGTTACAGAAACGCGGAATATCCTCACCAGCAAGCTTCGAACCCAGCCGGAGGTTAAGCAGTACGGCTCCAAAAATATGCTGATGATACGGGTTGAGGCCACCGGTACACAAACTACAATTGAAAATGAGATTGAGCAAACGCTCAAAGAGGCGTATCCTCAAAATCCTTCAAAAATCGTCAATACTTATATTGTAGGTCCCCGGTTCGCCAATGATTTAAAAACCGGGGCATTATATGCTATCATAACGGCATCCATCGTAATTTTCCTCTACGTCTGGCTGAGGTTCAGAAAATGGACCTTCTCTACCGGGGCCGTCGTCGCCCTGGTCCATGACGTGATCGTGGTTCTTGGATTTTTCACCATTTTCGATCATTACATGCCCTTTAATATGGATCTGGATGAGAACCTGATCGCCGCTCTTCTTACTATTTTCGGTTATTCCATTAACGATACCGTGGTGGTGTTCGACCGGATCCGTGAGAACTCGCGCCTGTTCAAAATGGAACGTACGGAAGACATCATGAACAAGAGTATCAATCAAACGCTTAGCCGCACTATCATTACTTCGTGCGTCACCTTGTTTGCAGTGCTGGTACTGTTTATTTTCGGTGGCGAGGTGCTGAAGAACCTTTCATTCGCCCTTGTGGTAGGAATTGTTCTCGGTACTTACAGTTCTATTTTCGTAGCCAGTACGCTGGCGCTCGATCTTCAGAACTGGCAGTCCCGCTCGCGTGCGAAGGCTAAAGTGGACGTCCGATAACCATTAACCTGGGAAACTTTATAATGAATTACGAGATCGATGAACGCAATCATTGCGTGGTTATAGAGTTCGACGGGGATGTGATGGGTGGTCCTGATACGGCAAAGCTCAACGAGCAGCTTCACCGGCTTATTGATCAGGGGAAGAAAAATATCATCGTTGATCTGAGCAGGGTAAAATTCATGAATTCCTCAGGCCTGGGGATGCTCATCGGAGCTCTTAACACTATGCGGAACGCCGGGGGTGATCTCCGTATCGCCCGGGCTGCCGATAAGATCGAACACCTGCTGACGATCACAAAACTGACTACGGTTCTTCAACATTTCAAAACGGTTGATGAGGCTGAGGCGTCTTTCACAGAATAACATAGTGACCATTAACCATGTTTTATCCGGAAAAGAGGTGTTGCAGCATCTCTTTTCTTTTGATTATTAATACATTATGGCAGTTAGAATTGTATTGGGAGCTCAATGGGGGGATGAGGGAAAGGGGAAGATCGTCGATCTTCTCAGTGATCGTACCTCCTGGGTCGCCCGTTATCAGGGCGGCGCCAACGCCGGTCATACCATCAGGTTTAACGACACCGAGTTTGTTCTGCACCTGATTCCGTCAGGGATTTTCCATCCGGGCGTCCGGTGTGTTATCGGCAACGGAACCGTCATCGACCCGGAGGCTTTGTTGCAGGAAATCAAAGCTGTGAAAGAAATGGGGATCGAATTGGAAAGCCGCCTCTTTGTCAGCGAAACGGCCCATATCATCCTTCCCTATCATAAAATGCTGGATCAGGCACAGGAAGCCTCCATGGGAGACCTGAAGATCGGAACCACAGGCCGCGGTATTGGTCCCGCTTACGTCCATAAAATTTCCCGGTCTGGAATCCGGATGATGGATCTTTTGGATGATGAAGATAAGCTTCGGACCAGAATAACGGCTAACATCAGGGAGATCAACCTGATCCTTGAGGGAATCGGATGCCCTGACCGGGTGGAGGCCGAACCGATCATCCGGCAGGCACTTGAGGCAGGTGAACAGCTCAAAACCTTCGTCACCGACACCGTTGATCTGCTGAATAATGCGCTTCAATCCGGAGAATCAATCACGCTGGAAGGTGCACAGGGCAGCCTGCTGGATGTGGATCACGGAACCTACCCGTTTGTCACCTCCTCATCCCCTACTTCCGGGGGAGCCTGCATTGGAACAGGAATCCCGCCCACAGCTGTCACCAATGTCATGGGCATCAGTAAAGCCTACTGCACGCGGGTCGGAAACGGTCCTTTCCCGACCGAATTACTGAATGACACCGGCGAACACCTTAGAAAAGCAGGACATGAATTCGGCGCCACTACCGGCCGTCCCCGGCGCTGCGGCTGGCTTGACCTGGTAGCGCTGCGTTATGCGGTACGGATTAACGGCATCAACGAGCTGGCCCTGACCAAGCTCGACGTCCTCGATGAATTTGATGAAATACGGGTTTGCGTCGATTACGATATCAACGGAGAAACAACGCGGCACTTCCCACTCAGTCTTGAAAAACTGGAAGCTATAAAGCCACGGTATCAAAACCTTCCTGGCTGGAAACAATCGACAGTAGAGATTGCTTCCAGAGCCGGATTGCCCGAAAATACACAAAATTACCTGAGCTTCATCGAAGATTATCTGGATGTTCCTGTCCGGATCATCTCGACCGGCCCCGGAAGATCACAAACTATTATCGAGCACTTACAATAGCCCCTGCTTCACACACGACGATGAGTGAACGCTTCCAGATCCATTATGAAATAACGATTGATGAATGGGATTCCATAGACAAGGCCATCGAGACCATTTGTCTGGAACAAAGCATCGAAATGCCCGGGAATGCGGTTACTCCCGGAATCCGTGAAAAGATTGCCGGACACCCCGTATCTGTGAGGGAGGATCCTGAAACAGGGAAGTATCATGCAACGATCGCTTTTCCCGTTGCAAATACCGGCGGCGAAGTGACCACGCTACTCAACATTCTCTTCGGAAATATCTCCATGATGCCCGGCTTCAAAATTGTCGATGCCGAACTGGAGGAACTTCCCTTTCTTCCCGGCCCGGCTTTTGGCATCACAGGGTTCCGGGAAAAGGCAGGCATCCGTAACCGGGCGCTCTCCTGTACGGCTCTGAAGCCGCTGGGTCTGAAGCCGGAGGAACTCGGCAGGCTAACCTACGAGTTTGCCCGTGGCGGTCTGGATATCATCAAAGACGACCATGGACTGACCAATCAGGTTTATGCTCCATTTGAAGAACGGCTCAGGGCCTGCGTAGCCGCTGTGCAGCGGGCGGCGGATGAAACCGGCCGGCGCAGCTGCTATTTCCCTAATATAACGGCATCCCCCGAAGAGACGGTTCGCCGTTACGAACGTGCCTGTGAATGCGGGGCCGATGGGGTTCTTCTCATCCCACACCTTACTGGACTTGAAACACTCTCCTGCCTCGCCGGGCAAAAAGGTCCGCTTCCACTAATGATTCATCCCGCTTTCTCGGGAAGCTATACCATCCACAACGACCATGGCTTCACGCCTGCGTTCCTGTATGGACGTTTATGGCGGGCACTCGGGGCCGATTTTTCCATATATCCCAACGCAGGAGGGCGCTTCAGCTACAGCCAGGATGAGTGCACGGCAATCAATGAAGCCTGTCGTTCGGAGACTTCACGTTTTGCTGCGGCCTTCCCGACACCGGGCGGGGGTATCAGCCGTACAACGATTCCCGGATGGCTGTCGTTATACGGTACAGATACGGTTTTTCTGATCGGCGGAAGCTTATACCTCCATCCGGGGGGAGTTTGCCGGGCCGCCCGGGAGTTCGAGGAACAACTTCTTTCAGCCTGAAACAACGAACTTATGAAGAATCAATCAAAGGTCATCCACAGCAACGATTATCAATGGGAATCGGTAGAACGAAAGGTATACAAGAACGACACGGCAAATTTCAAGGATATCTCCCGTTATTCACTGCTCGGCGAGCAGGAGGATGAACAGACCCTGAATTTTCACATGAGATATTTTGAGATTGAGCCGGAGGGATATTCCTCACTTGAATTCCATCGACATCCTCATTCCGTGATCGTCATCCGTGGTTCCGGATCTGTCATTCTGGGGGATGAGATCCATACCATCGGGCTGCATGACGTGATCTTCATCTCACCGGGGGTCATTCACCAGTTTCATGCCGATCATGGGGAGAAGCTCGGGTTTATCTGTATGGTCGATCGTTACCGGGACCGGCCGGTAGTCCCCGACGCTAACCGGTTGAAAACAATCGTAGAAAATGAAGAAACCCGCAGGAAAATCAAACCCTGATCATACAAAAGCTTGTAAAAAGACGCCAACATATCTTATATTCGGACTTTATTGCAGGCTTACAAGCGAGAATAGCTCAGCTGGTAGAGCATCCCGAACCCTCGGGACCAAGGTTGGGGGCGCGGGTTCGGAGGCTATCCGCTGATTGATTTGCTGATTTGTGGTACAAGCGAGAATAGCTCAGCTGGTAGAGCATCCCGAACCCTCGGGACCAAGGTTGGGGGCGCGGGTTCGGAGGCTATCCGCTGATTGATTTGCTGATTTGTGGTACAAGCGAGAATAGCTCAGCTGGTAGAGCACAACCTTGCCAAGGTTGGGGTCGCGGGTTCGAATCC
>CAZNHE010000169.1:0-4878 GCA_964572735.1 uncultured Chitinophagales bacterium
TGGGAAGGATCCTATGAAGACGAACATTTATCCATTTCCCACGATGTAGTGAAAGACAAAGTACTGGTGAAACTGGACGGTCATCCTTTCGATCAAAAAAAGCCGGATTTCTGGCATTCGTATTTTACCGGCGGCTGGTTTGAATTCTGGGTTTGGCAGCAACTGGCCGATAGTGGGGAGTATGATGATGTCCGCTGTAATGTACAGATCAAAACGAACGGATCACCTGCCAATGGAAAAAAAGCCGTTAAAAACGAGATCGACGTGCTGGCGATACGAAACGGGGTTCCGCTTTTCGTGGAGTGCAAGGCCGGGAAAATCGCCGCCGGATCGATAGACAACCTTTTCAGCATGGCCGAACGGTATGGGGGCCGTTATGCACAGAAACTGCTGGTTTCATTGTATTCGGGTTCAGGCGGCTCCATCCGGGAAAAGATCCGAGAATCGGGAATTGACTGGGTCCACGGTGCAAATTCGATCATTGAGAAGCTGGAACATTATCATGAAAAGCTGGTGGTAGGGGTATGAGTTTATTCAAGAACACATACCGCATCGAATCGGCCAGACGGCCGGATTGGGACTATGGGGGATCCGGATATTATTTTGTAACCATCAATACCCGTGAACGGCAGCACTTTTTTGGGGAGATGACACCGTTGATGGATGATTCCGGCATCAATCATTCGCATAGACGTGTAGAGACGCACAGCCGTGCGTCTCTATATGAGCCCCATGAAACGGATCAACATAAATCGGATGCACGAATGCCTCATGCGATATATTCCCATTACGATGCGTTGCCAAAGGCATTTCGCGGATGCCATAATCATATTGTATTATCCGGTATCGGACAAATCGTTGCCGATGAATGGCTAAAAACCCCCCAAATACGATCCTATGTGGATCTGGATGAATGGATTATCATGCCCGACCATTTACATGGAATTGTGGTAATTCACAAACGCGTGAATGCAAATCCTAACGAAAATTTTGTCCCCGATGTAGAGACGCACAGCTGTGCGTCTCTACAGGGAAACACGACACAATTACCCGGCAACAAATTTGGTCCGCAACGCCGCAATCTGGCATCAATCATTCGTGGATTTAAATCGGCGGTAACTGTTCGTGTACGACGTGATCTGGAACCGATCTTCGCATGGCAAGCACGGTTTCATGATCATATCGTTCGTAACGAACAGGAATTAGAACGTATTCGGAGATATATACAAATCAATCCGGATCGGTGGGATGATGCTGATGATAAGGCAGAATAAACAGGTATATGCCGTGTTGCTGACACCCTGATATAAACCATAAAGACGCACAGCCGTGCGTCTCTACAGAAGGATACAAAAATAAAACAGTAATAAACCAGAAATGAAACAAGAACCTAACCCAAATCGCCTTTTGCTGGCTTCATTAGGGACCGGAGAATATGGCGAAGCTTATTATATGCTTGATGGCAAGCGTTCAAAAAAAACGAGGCTAAGTTTTCATGCCCTGGCAGAACATTTGAATATACCCTTTGAACATCTCCGCATTTTCGGAACGAAACCTGATCTAGGGAAAAACCTGAGCAAAGGATCATCATGGGGATTCATTCGGGAAGCTTTTGGTCGGAACCTTGACGATGACCAGAAAATTATAGTTCCATTTGGACTTGATAAAGAAGAGCATTACCAGTTTTTTAAGTGCCTTATTGACGTTGTTAAAGGTTCAGACGAGTTAGTCGTGGATATGACGCATGGTTTCCGTTCTTTCCCGGTAATCCTTTTGATGTCGTTATTTTTCAGTGAGGCTATACACGAAAACCCGTTTAAAAGCGTGCGCATCTTTTATGGTGCTTATGAAGCCGGAAGGGATTTAAAAAAGACCTACCTTAATTCAAAGGGAGAAGAAAAACCGGTCAAGGAGGTAGACCTGGTAGAGATGAAGATCATACCGGAGCTATTAACCTGGACCAAAGCGACCGAACGATTGATCAAATTCGGACTGGCCGGAGATCTTGAGGAACAAATCGGGTCCGTTGACGGAATTAAGCAAAACTGGGATAAGTGTTTTGGAGATCTGAATCTGGCCCTGACCTATAATGCCGTTCATCTGATTCCGAAGGCGGCAAAAAAAGTTGAAGATGGATTTAGGCATAATAAAAGGGTGATTAATGAACAGGCTCCTGTTTTCTATCTGCAGGATTCCATTTCAAAACTTGTTAATGAATTGGATAGTGGCTCAGTTAGCGAACGTCAACTTAAAGTGGCCCGATATTTCAAAGATATTGGTAGATACGGTCAGGTCGCGGTGGTTTTGCTTGAATATGTTATTACGAAAATAACAGAACGGTACCTGGAATTGATAAATAGTGGAGAAAAGCCTGAAAATAAGGAAACACGTAAGTTGCCGGCAAAATTAATAGGGCTTTTAATGCAGAGAAATCAAGATAGTTCAAAGAATAAGAACGTGGAGGAAGCCAAACGCTTTTATAAAGAAATGGAAAAATGGAATATTGAGAAAACTGAAGCACTAGTGGAAAGCATGGATGATTTAGGTAAAATCAGAAATATATTTGCGCATGGGAAACAAGTTGACATGGGAGAATTAGAAAAACATCATAGGAATGTAGAGAACTTAATGAAAGGGATTCAGGATCTATCCGACTTTTCAGATGCTCCTGTCGACCACTGGATCGAGTTTGTAAAAAACGAGCTACCATAGGTATAATCAATTATCCCTCCATGCTTCTTAACCTTTCCAATCATCCTTTCGACACATGGTCTGAAACACAGCGGAAGGCGGCGCTGGAACAATATGGCGGAGTGGAAGATATGGCTTTCCCGGAGGTGAGCCCGGAGAGTGATATGGACGAAATCCGTCAATTGGCCGAAGAGTATGAAATACAGGTCAGAAAACAGAATCCACATGTGGTGCATCTGATGGGCGAACAGACCTTTTGTCACGCATTGATCAATCGCCTGCAGTCGGCAGGAATCCCATGTGTCGCCAGCACCACCCGGCGAAACGTTCGTCAATTGCCGACCGGCGAGATCATAAAAACCTTCGAATTCGTACGATTCAGAGGATATCCATAACCTCAATTATTATTTACCATCATGCCGGAAAATCCATCCAGACCCATCACCCTCATCGCCACCATCGGCTCCTCGCCGGCGGTGCTCACCGAGGCTATTTGGGCGCTTCATCAGAAAGAAATCTGGCCGGTTACAGAAATTGAAATTATAACAACAACTCATGGGGTTAAAAGAATTGAAGAAAAACTCTACGGAACGGAAAAGAACTGGATAAAATTATGCGATGAAATCGGTATTGATTCCTTTTCCATTAAAGTGCCATTTCTAACAGAATTAAAGGGTGTTCTGGATGACCGGGGGCGTGAATTAGATGATGTCAGAAACCCACAGGATGTGCGGATAATGGCTGCCAGAATTCAGGAGATAGTTAGGTTACATACCTCGAATCCCAACAAACGAGTATTTGGACTGCTTTCAGGGGGGCGTGAAACAATGAGATCCCATCTGATGTCTGCCATGCAATTATTCGGTCGAAGGGATGATCATCTTTTCCATGTTTTGGTTTCTGAACCTTATGAAAACATTGAAAACTTTTATTACCCCACAAAAGAATCGAAGCCTCTTACACTAACTATAAATGGTGGAGAGAATGAAGGTTACAATGCCAGAGATGCCCAAATTGATCTTATTGATATTCCCTATTTTCGCCTTCGCCCATTTCTGGAAACTCAAATAGACTATTCAAAATCGTTTGATGAATTATTGGCCGAAGCAGACGAAAAACTGATTGATCAAGCTAATTATCCTGTCCATGATCTTCGAGTTTATCTGAATGGAAGCCAGAGCATGGTGTATGTAAATGGGAAAGAACATGGGCTAAAATTGGAACCAAGACAAATCAGTATACTGGCATTATTCGTTTGGATGAGTCTGAAACAGGGCGAACCTGTTGCCATACAGTGGAAAGATGTGATTAATGATCAGGATCGTAGAGAAGCACTTCATATTTTTTATAGAACAGCTAGGGAAGGGAATTTCCTAAATATAGATGAGAGCAAAAGGAAAATAAATATTGAGGGAGCTAGGGATGAAGATGATTGGTTTGATTATGATTATTGGCATAACGAAGAAGATCAGCCAATGAAGCGATCATTCCCTAAACAAAAATCAGAGTTATTTAAAGCATTAAAAGCTTTTTTGGTTGATACTGATCTGAATGATATAAAGCCTGAACACATCCTGAGGGAAAGTAGTACAAAGAATCGTACAATTGAAAAAGTCATCCGGATGCCTGTTCCTGTGAAATATTGTCATATTGATGGCCTGCATGAAAAGGATAAAGAAATATTGGGCCTGGAGTAATACAGCATTTCTTACCAGACGAGTCTTGTCATTTTCCTCCCCGTAACGTTACAAACGGTTACGAGCCAAGCTTTCCCTTCCTGTAACCCCCATCTTTGCATTGCACCCGGAAATACCGGATGCCGGGAGTTCGACTCCTGTCTTTTAAATATGAAGGATGCAAAATGGAAACAATCATTTATACTGATCACGCCCGAAGGCGAATGAACCAGCGGGGGATTTCCGCGAATGTAGTACGGCTGGCTTTGCAGCACGGAACATGCTTTCACAGGCAGGGCTACCGGTTTTACGTGGTACGGCGTAAGGATGTGCCCGATGGCATATCAACCCGCTGGCAGGATCGTCTGTGCAATCTGGCGGTAGTTGTCAGCCGTGCGCCCGATGGCGGAGCCGTCGTGGTAACGGCTTACCGGTCCGACAAAGCGCCGGGCAGGATTCGCCGGAAACCAAAGCGGCTGTCGTGCTGAAGGGTATTTCTCGCAAAGGCGCG
>CAZNHE010000170.1:0-4868 GCA_964572735.1 uncultured Chitinophagales bacterium
GGATCGTATTCAGCAGAACATGAACGATAACGCTTCTAAAGCAAATGAAAAAGCTCGTCTTGAAATTCAAGGGCGATCCTGCTATTCGGGATTTTGCGGTCAAAATTTGCGGATCGGTTGCTCCCGACCCGCGCACCGGAAAGCCGAATTTGCGCAATTATGACGCAATCGCAAATTGCATTTATGCCTGGATCAACCAGAACATTCAGTATGTACGTGATCCAGCGGGAATTGAATGGCTGCAATCCCCGGACGTAACGCTCCGGAAACGATACGGTGATTGCGATGACCAGGCGATTTTGGCCGGAGCGCTGCTATCCAGTATCGGCGTTCCAACTCGTTTCGCAGTTGTTAAAGTCAATCCCCGCTATCCAAACACCTATTCCCACGTGTACTTAGAATATTTAGCGAAAGGCGTTTGGAAACCCTTCGACACAACATTGCACAGCCAGGCCGGAATCGGCGTGCCCGAATCCCGCATTTTGGGCAAAAAAACGGTTGATCTCTCTGATTTTTATTCCTTTAAAAAAAAAGCAGCATGAACGATTATTCGAATTATAACGATGATTTGGGCTTCTTAGGCATCGATTTAAAAAATATCGATTGGGGAAAAGTCAATTGGAATCAGGTCGGCAAACAAGTAACCGGTGTTTTGGGATTCCCGAAAGTTTCGGGCGGTAGCGATGAATCGGGCCGGGATGCAGGAAGTGGAGTTTCTCTACCTGCACCGACACAACAGCAAGTAGCAACTCAAACCAATACACACGAAGTAGCCAAACTGGTCGTGATTGGGGGAGGGGTAGTCATCGGATCCCTTATTCTTCTAAAACTGCTTAAGAGGAAGAAATGAGCGAACTGGAAACCAATACTCATTTCCGGGTTGGCTATTTAGGCTTAGCCGATGCCGCCAGTGTCGCTTCTGGAGCCGCGACCGGCGCTGCGGCCGGATCAGTGGTTCCGGGCGTGGGAACGGCCGTAGGAACCTTAGTCGGGATTGCTGCATCTCTCTTGCCCGACATTTCAGAAGGAATCGAAGGGATTTTTGCATCCAAAACAGTACGCAACCGGCATCGTCGGGAATGGCGCGATCAGGCGATGAAATGGCTGTATGCCCGCGGGGTTCACAAAATCAGCGATACTGGACGAGATGGTCGCTACAACGAATCGATTAAGAAACTTGTAGGTCTCGTGGCCCAAGACCAGGCCAATGCCGTCGCTGTGATCAATCAGACGATTGGCAATACGATTACTCCCGATATCGTCAATCAGACCTTGCAAAATTATGTGAACCTGGTAGGTACACAGAGCCTTGCAGGACAAGCAACAAGCGGGGCGCTCCAAACAGCGCAATTAGCGCTTAGCAGCTTCTCAATTGGAGATTTGACGCCTTGGATTTTAGGTGGCGGAATCGTAGTTGGCGGTCTTGCAATCGTATATGTACTTCGTAAAAAGAGGAAAAAAAGATGATGCAGCTCAACGAACTCAATTATTTAGGCGACTGCACATTGAGTTATATCAATGCCCATCAGCCCTTATATCACTCCGGAAGTCAACGACATTATAACGATATGCGTCGCAAGCGCCGGGATGCCCTGATGAACGGGCTGTATGCCGCCGGCCTGCATCATATCTCTGACACAGGCCGCGATGGAAGGTACAATCAGTCCATCAAACAACTTGTATGTATCGTCTCGGAAAATAAACAGCTGGCAATTCAGGTCATGAACCAGATCATCGGCGATCAAATCACTCCGGCTATTGTAAAAAAAGTCGTTACACAATACAACGCGAAAGTGCAGCAACTGAAAAAGGCGGAAGAATCTAAACCAACCCCTGCCACAACTAATCCAGAAGTAACATTACGTAAAAAATATAATACCTTTACAACCGCGCACCTAAAAATGATCATCAATGGACAAGCACAGGGGGATAAATATGTAGCTGAAGATGTTCTTCAAGCTCGTCTATCGAAAACGCAACCAACCACCACAACTAATCCACCGGCGACAAATTCATCCGGTTCGTCTACTTCGCAACTTAGCGAACTGGTGCACTCGAAATATTTTATACCGGTTGCAGCTGGTGCCGCCGGATTGATTTTAATTCTTTTAATCTCGCGCTGATATGGATGGTTATTTAGGTTGTCCCGGAAATCCAAATTGCTCTTGTAATTCGCTCTCAGACGCGATAACTGGCTCGGATACGCTCTGCGAAAAGCTCAAAAAAACGGATTTCTCATCCGGAATTGACTGGAAATGGCTTGCTATCATAGGGCTTGGAATTTTAATTGTTTTGAAAAAGTGAGATGGAACCGGTTAGCACAGACTTAGCGACACCTCAAAAGGTCGATGTGCAAAAGCTCATCGCTCTTGCACAGCAGGTTATTTCTGCTGTGGATTCAGTGAAAAGCGCACACGATCAGTTAGCCCCGGTTGACACAACTACCAATTCTGCTACCGGAAAAATTTCTGTGAATCATCCCTGGGCCTGGGCCATCGGCGGGATTGCCGGGCTATACTTCATTTACAGATTCTTAAAATGAGCAATGGAATCTTACATAACGAATTATTTTTAGGCTCTCCGGCTCTCCCGGATTTGGGCTTTGAACCCTCATTTGCTACTAAGATTGATTCAATCAAAGTAGTAAAACGGTATCCGGCCTCCGGCTTGCCGCCTGCCGGGATTTCGATGAGCCTGGATATAGAAGTGAGCACCGAACGCAACCTGGCGTCGGGTTTCTTTTGCCCGGATGCGCTCATTGTGGCTCGTGATCCCCTTACTCATAAGATCTTAGGCTACACGAAAGTCATTACTTCCGCGCTCTCAGGCTGTTCCGGCACAGGACACTTAGTACTTGATCCTTCATTTCGGCCAACTCATACAACAACAATCGACTTGGAAGGGTATGGATCAGGAGTGGAACCCGACAAAACCGCAAGCTATCAGCCGGTGAAGGTTGTTCCGGTGCAAATCGGAATCGACTATCAAAAAGGATTACAAACAGGCACGTACGCGAAACCCACAACGTCGGCGGTTTCTTCCTTTTTTGATCATCTCTCTGGTGGTGGCCTCACAAAAGGAATTACAACGGTGTTGGTTGTCGGCGTGATCGGCTACCTGATTGTGATTAACGGGCCGGCGATTAAGAAAATCATTGGAAGTGCCACGAATCATTTTACGAAAAAGAAAGCTTCATGAGCATTTCCGACGCGCATATCATCGACGAACAGCATTACACGGATTTAGGCGATTCGGGCTTACCCGATTGGCTCATCAATGTGGCCGATGTGATCACAAAAAATCGCAAAGGCGGCTACATTACCGACGCCCTTATCAGCCAAGGCCTCGCGAAAAACCCGCAAGCCTTGCGACAGATTTTTGGCGCGAACAAAGCGGCTATTAACGCTTATTTCGAACAAATCGATTTGCAAGCGCTGAATCAGGAATTAGGAGGCAAAGTGGTTCCGATCATCGAAACCAAAGCCAGGGATCTGGTGAAAAACAACGTGCCAGGCCTGGTTGTCGGCTTGCTCGTTGGAGCCACGGCGATAAGCTTGTTCCGGCATCGCCATCATCACATAGAGGAGGCAGAAAATGATTAGCGCTTCCGAATTAGCGGCCAAAACCTTTGATGCCATCGAACTGCAAAAGCCATTCGATCACCTGATAGGACATCCGGAACCAGGATTCTCTATGCTGATTGCCGGTTCGCCGGGCGAAGGAAAATCAACGCTTGCGTTGCAATTGGCTGCTGAATTAACAGAGCACGGAAACGTTTTATACGTGGCGGCTGAGGAAGGAACCGGCTATACCTTGCAGGAAAAGATTAAGCGGTTAGGCTTGTCCGGATCCGATATACGGTTCACCGAATGGGAAGGATTCAAAACGCTCAAAGATCAGATCCGCAAGAAAGAAATTGATTTCGTGATCCTGGACTCGATTACCGCTGTAGACAGGTATCTGCGGGAGTTTGAGGATTTCCGGGCCTGGTGCAAAGCCGATGGCGTGGGCCTGGTGGTGGTTTCCCATGCTACCAAAACAGGCACCTACAAGGGTGATTCCTCGTTGGCTCATGCCGTTGATACTCACATCTGGTTGCAAGATAAGGTGGCTCAAACAAAGAAGAACCGGTACGGGCCATTGGCGGAAATTCCGGTTGATTTTGGGAAAACGGAACGGGAAAACCCTGATTCATACGAACAAAAGGATCAGATTCGCAAAGGCATTACGGCAATGAAAAGGGTGATCGAAACCCATAAGGATGTGCCTCATGCCATGTATCGAAAGGATATCGGAACTATTGATTTTATTTGGGGAGATGCAAAACGCGGAATCGATCATATAATCAAACAACGAGACAAAGAGGGGAAAACAAATTCTGTTCTTAAAGGCCAAAGGGGCAAAGACGTAGTATTACGGTTGCCTTTTGTTATTGAAAAAGGATCAATCACGCAACGACAACCTAAAAGACACAGAATAATAATTCGTTATGAACCCTACGAAGTGGTGTTGAGAAAAGAAAATGGAAGCTCATGGATGTTGACAGGATATCGACTCTTGAAAAGAAAAAACCCCGATGCAACTGCCGAATTTCAACGTTTCGAACAGTCCTACGTACAACAGGCTTACCTGGACTCTCAACCTGAAGTAGTTGCGGGGTCTGAAAACAATATACGAAATTCGCAGGAAAAAGGCACTAATTCTAATCAAAACAACCCACAAAGAAGCAAAAGCGGTCACGTAAAATCAGCACGAAAGGTGAAAAAGGGAGCCGTACGTGACGTCGCAAAAACGGCTCCCCTTTCGTCTGCTCGCAAGAATGGGGTGTATTCTCACTCCGATCCGCTGGTGTACCTGGGAATAGCCGA
>CAZNHE010000171.1:0-4865 GCA_964572735.1 uncultured Chitinophagales bacterium
TAGGTGGGATAATTGAAAATCTGTGTGGTGAAGTAGTCGATGGTGCCTCCGAGCAACATCACTGCCTGGCCTGTATGAATCAATTCGCAGGCGTTTTCACCTACGATATGTACGCCGAGCAAATGCCGCGAATCTCTTTCATAGACCAGCTTCAACAATCCATAATGCGAATTGCCGATATCGGCACGGGTCAGTTCATTAAAATAGCAAACACCCGTTTCATACTTCAGCCCTTCCTCCCGGGCTTCTTCTTCTGTGAGACCGATGCTTGAGATTTCCGGAATCGAATAAATGCCGAAGGGAATATGTACGGGTGCCGTTCCTGCGTGTTGGCCGAACATACGCTGTGCTGCCAGTCGTCCCTGGGTAAAAGAGGCAGAGGCGAGTGCCGGAAAGCCGATGACATCTCCGGCGGCATAGACCGATGCTGAACGAGTCTGGTAATGTTCATCGACCTCGATAAATCCCTTGTCGTTCAGCGTGACGTTCGCATTTTCCAGGCCGAGGTCGTCAATATTAGGCCGGCGGCCGCCCAGGTAGAGCACATGGTCGGTTTCGATAACTTTCAGGTGATCAGTTCCATCCGTTGTAAACCGTACTTCGGTAAAATTACGCACCGAGTTAAATTCCACAGATTCAATCTCGGAATTATGATAAAGTACAATCCCGTCGTTCTGCAGGAAATGATCAAATTCCTGCCATATCTGGCGGTCAAGGAAAGGAAGATATTGGTCGTTCTCATTCAGAATAGTGACCATTGCGCCCATTGCTGAAAACATGGTGGCGAATTCCAGCCCGTTGACTCCGGCTCCGACGATAACGAGCCTGCGGGGCATGTGGTTCATTTTGTTGATTGAATCAACGTCGAATATTTTTTCCTCATCGATATCGAAGCCTTTAGGCAGCAAAGGCCGGCTGCCGGTTGCAATAAGGATCATGTGCGTGGTGAGGATTCTTTGATTGCCCTGCGTATCGGTAACCTCAACTGTATGCTCGTCTCTCAGACGCCCGTAACCCTGCATCGTCTGAATGTGGTTTTTACTGAGGTGTTCCTTGAGCAGCCGGTTCTCATGCTCCTGCACTTTTGAGCTAAACCGGGCGAGCCCGTCCATTGTGAGCATGGCAGAGTCGGTTCCCGATCCTTCTTCCCTGAACTGTTTTCGGTGCCTGAAGAGGGAATAGGCCAGTTCCCGGAGAGCTTTGCTGGGTACGGTGCCGGTGTTGATCCAGCCGCCGCCTAAAAACTGCTCATTGGCCTCAACGATAAGTATATTTTTGTTGTACCCGGCCGCCTGGATGGCACATGAAAAGCCGGCGGGACCACTGCCGAGGATAATGAGGTCAAAATCCCTGGACGTATTCGTATCACTCATAATTAGATTCTTTTTTGTCACCTGATGATTACAAGATAGAGCAAAAACCACAGCATTTCTTCTTAAATTATCTCATAAAGCATCTCTTCACCGGCAAAAACGGAGGCAGCCGGTAAGCCGGATCTGCACGGAGAATCACTCCTTTTCGAAAGATGCAGGATACAAAAGAGCCGTGATTTTCGTATATTCAAACAAATCTCTTGTAATATTAATTGAAGACTACATAAACCTGCGTAAGAGGTATCGTTATGCAATTTGGAATGGGAGCCGGCATAGACTGGATGCGTGAAGAGCTCACGGACCTTGGAATAAAAGAACTTCTGACCCCGGCCGATGTTGATGAGGCTATGGAAGTGGCCAAAGAAGGCACTACGCTGCTCGTGATCAACTCGGTATGCGGCTGTGCCGCAGGAAACGCCCGCCCTGCCGTCAAAGTGGCGTTGGAAAACGGGAAAAGCCCGGATCATCTGTTTACGGTATTTGCCGGCCAGGAAAAAGACGCAACTGCTCACGCACGAAATTATTTCAGCGAATTTCCACCCTCGTCTCCCAGCTTTGCTTTTTTTAAGGATGGTGAAATAAAAGTAATGATTCCACGCCATCGTATCGAAGGCCGCACGGCCGATGAGGTGGCTGCTGATCTGAAGATGGTGTTTGACGCCTTTTGCGAAGAAAAAGTGACGAAATGATTGCCGATGTCTTATCGGCGACCTCCTTTAGAGATAATCTGCAGCCATGTCTGTCGTGGGGTGAGTACATTTTTTAGGAGAACGGTACTGTCCTACGGGTGCCCGCGAATGCATCCCCTCGCCATCTTTTTGAAAGGCAATTCCCTGCAAAAGGGTTGTGCCGGAGAGAGTTGAAGAAACCTTTGAAGGATAGAAGCATGATGATGAGAATTTTCTATTATAATCCTCCGGAGAGGGAAAGGCTCTGTTGCCATCCACAGACTTACTGCGAATTTCAGGGCCTGTGAACCCCAAAGGCGGCTTCCGGGGCAGGAGGGAATGGAGGTGCCCTTCGGTAGGCCGCGGCAGGTTTAGAAACTCTGAATATTATATCTTTATAAGCAATCTTGCTCCGTAGAAGTGATTGTAGTAGTATACCTCGGTATATGCATTATTATATCAACTACAACGTAAGGCTAAAATTGAGGGGAACCTTTAATGAAGAGCTACAAATTTCTGTATGGTCTGTTGCTAATAGGGGGCGTTTTAATAACAGGGATGGCCAGACCCGGATTCGGGCAGCAAATCTATTCGACCAATCTGTCGGCTATAAATGAAATACCTGCGGGCCTTTCCCCGGGTAGCGGGAATATTCACGCTGTTTTGCGTGGTGATTCACTCAAGATATACGGGTCGTTCAGTGATCTTACGGGCGATTATACGGCTTCCTATATCCAGCTGGCGCCGGCCGGTGATACCGGAGCCGTTGCTTTTACCCTGAACCCGGAGGTCGATTCGAATAAAAAAGGCGGTACGCTTGATTCGCTGAAAAACAGGTTCAAACTCGCGACCGACCAGCTATCGGCACTTGCGGATGGGAAGTTTTACGTGAATATTCTTTCTTCAGACGATACGACCGGAGAGTTGCGGGGCCAGTTGTTTTCTGAGGGAAATGCAGCGCCCACCGCGTCTTCTATTATGCAGCCTGCCGATGGATCGACCCTCGCAATAGAAGGGTCCGGCGTCGATTCGGTGTTGTTTAAGTGGAATGAAGCATCTGATCCCGATAACGACCCGGTATTTTATGTATGGCAGGTTTCTCCCTGGCCCGATTTCCATTCAATACCCATCGAACAGAACGTAGGTGCCCTGACTCATTTTTCCCTTGACCAGGCGAGTCTTGACGAACTTCTGCAGGCAGCAGGGGTTCCTTATGGAGGTTCTCTCCAAATGCATTTTCGCCTTATGACTACCGACGGCAGCAACGTAACGTCCGGCACGGGGGGTTCGGTTACCATCACCCGCGATACCGTTTATTATACGATTCGTCAGGCACATACGGCCCCGGTAGGCAGCCAGGTTACTTTTACCGGCATAGTGACGCGTGCGTACGGTGCGTACACGTATGTACAGGACAGCACCGGCGGCATTGCCATCCATCAGGTTAGCGGGTCATTTAATGAGGCTATCGCCGACGGCTCCGTGAAGGCGGGAGATGAGATCCGGATAAATGGAAATGTTTCGGATTCTGATGCTCTTCGGGAAATCAATAACTCGGATATTCGCCAGTTTACGGTGCTTTCACGTAATCACATTCTGCCCGATCCACTGCCCGTAACGCTAAAAGAAATCGCGGAGAATGGTGAGAATTATGAAAGCAGATTGATCCGGTTGAACGGACTTACCATCAGTGGAAGCGGCAGTTTTTCCGCCGCTACCAGTTACCAGGTTGTCGATTCAAGTGATCAGAGCCATGATGTGGCACTTTATGTTCCGGAAGCTGCCAATGAAACGGTTGCCGGTGCATCGATTCCGCCCGATTCCACAGTGTTTGTGGGAGTTGTTGGACAGTCGTCCGCTGCCAATCCGGATGCGGGATATCGACTCAGAGCCGTATTGCCGACGGATGTGTACAAGCCGGCCTGGGTTCAGACGATTCATGCAGCGCCCGATCCGAAACTCGACACAGTGGACGTCTACATAAACGGGCTTCTTATCCGCAGAAATGTGGCTTTTCGCCAGGCAACTCCTTTTACGGAAATGCCGGGCGACCGAGAATTGACTATCGGACTGGCGCCGGCGCATAGCACAGGCATTAGCGATACGGTTAAAAGCTTCCGGGAAGTACTGAACCCGTCGGAAAGCTATGTGGCAGTTATAACCGGAGTTCTTCAGCCGGATGATTTCGCGGCAAATCCTGACAAGATCTCTACCGGATTGAAGATGCTTGTCAAAGGAATGGCACATCAGAAAGCGGAGAAGGCAGGAATGGTTGACTTTTTTGCCGTTGATGGGGTTCCTGATGCGCCGGCAATCGATCTCAGTACGAAAGAGACGGGCTCTTTGGTAACGGATGTGAAGTATAACGATATGACCGACTACCTTTCTCTGCCGGCACAAACTTACAATGTTGATCTGGCAGCCGCCGGAACGTCTGAGTCGCTGGTGGCCTATAAGGTGGATCTGACTGATGTCGGAGATACAGCGGCCGTACTCGTGGCTAGCGGCTTCCTCTATCCGGATAAGAACCAGAGCGGACCTGCTCTCAAGCTGCTGGTCGTCTTCCCGGACGGGACGGTCGTGGAACCTGATCTTGGTACGCCGATTGAGCAGGAACCCGTTGCCCAGGTACCCGACCGGTTTTCGGTAATGAATAACTATCCGAATCCGTTCAATCCGACTACGAATCTGCGTTTCAATCTCCCCCAAAACGCAAACGTGACACTGACGATTTATAACATCCTGGGACAAAAGGTTTTTGAGGAAAATCTCGGGCGGATGTCTGCAGGCTTCCGGAAGCAGGTGTCTTTTGATGCCTCCCATT
>CAZNHE010000172.1:0-4857 GCA_964572735.1 uncultured Chitinophagales bacterium
CTTCATCATTATACCATATTGACGCCGGAGCCTGGTCCACAGCCTCGTATTAACGGACCACTGGTATACGGGGGCCGCCCGGGGCATCCGTTTCTTTACAGGATACCATGTCAGGGGAAGCGTCCGATTGAGTTTACTGCTCAGGGACTGCCTCAGGGATTTAAACTTAATCGTAAGACGGGCATTATTACGGGGACCGTACCTCCAAAGGGCGAGTATGAGGTTACCCTCAAAGCCGTGAATGACTATGGGAGTGATGTAAGAACCTTTAAAGTTATAGCCGGGGATAAGCTGGCTCTGACCCCTCCGATGGGTTGGAATGACTGGTATGCGTATTACGACAGAATAACCGACAAAAAGGTACGGCAGGCTGCTGATGCAATGGTTCAAAGTGGAATGGCCGACGTCGGGTACCAATATGTAAATATTGATGATACCTGGCAAAGAAAGCCATCTCAGGGGAGTCCCGTCAGAGACAAGGATGGGAATATTTTGCCCAATAAAAATTTCCCGAATATGAAGGCCCTGACGGGCTATATTCACAGCCTGGGACTAAAAGCCGGCATTTATTCCTCGCCCGGACCCCTGACATGCGGTGGGTATGAAGGTTCTTACGGACATGAGAGGCAGGATGCCATCCGGTATGCCCGGTGGGGATTCGATTTCCTGAAGTATGACTGGTGTTCCTACGGTAAGATCGCCAGGGCGAAGGCGGGTAAAGAGAAACTGACGCTCAGGGAATATCAAAAACCTTACCTCCTTATGGGGAATAGTTTACAATCACTTAACCGTGATATTGTATATAATCTCTGTCAGTATGGGATGGCAGATGTCTGGAAGTGGGGTGCGAAAGTCCATGCCAACACCTGGCGTACCGGAGGAGATCTGGGCTATGCTTTAACCCGATTGTTTAAGTATGCCCTCAAGAATGCCTCCCACTATCGGTATTCCAGGCCGGGCGAATGGAATGATCCGGATTATATACAGATCGGGTGGATCGGAAGTGCACATAGCTATGGTACGGCTAAGCTTACAAAAATGCCGCCGGGTGAACAATACGCCTATATGTCCCTTTGGTGCTTAATGGCAGCGCCATTGTTTTATAGCGGGGATATGACGAGACTGGATAATTTCACGCTGAATGTATTAGAAAATCCGGAAGTGATCGCCGTTGACCAGGATCCGTTGGGAAGAGGAGGACGTGTAGTCATGCGTTCCGATAGCTGTTTTGTGATGATGAAAGAGTTGGCAGACGGGTCTAAGGCAGTGGGTCTGTTTAATGCAGGGTACAAACCTGCCACGGTAACAGCCACCTGGAAAGAGCTGAATATCAGTGGAGACCGTCTTGTCCGGGACCTCTGGCGGCAAATTGACGTAGGGATTTACCGCCACCGGTTCAGTGCGGTTGTTCCTGCACGAGGTGTGATATTGGTGAAGATGGCGGGAATAAAAAGTAAGGATGAATAGTCGGAATATTACAATTCCAGAGGATTATTATGCTGTCACTGAAACGTCGATCGGGAAAGTGCTTTCTAAAGCCAGGCGGCTTTGTATTCAGGCAGACGTCGCCCTGCGTTATCCTGGTTCTCAGCTACCCGCCGCTTCCCAGCGACTGTCTATCCTGATTCATTCCGCGCCAGATGATTTCACTATCATTCATCATTACGGTATAGGCAGGTGCGGTTACCATTTTCCGGATCAGGTAGTGCTATATGTCAATTAAGCATTACACCTCTTCAAGATATTTATGCACGAAACTAATGGCCATGGAGCCTTCGCCCACTGCTGATGCAACGCGGTTCATAGCGCCGGCACGGACATCTCCGGCGGCAAAGATTCCCGCATGGCTCGTCTCCAATAAATAAGGATCCCGTTCCAGCTTCCATATTTTCTTGAAGCTGTCATAATGCTGAAGTTCCCTGCCCGTTTCAATAAAACCTTTATCATTAGTGATGATTTCATCATCCAGCCAATCGGTAAAAGGCTTTGCACCAATGAATATATATAGGGCGGCCGCATTTTCTGTATATACTTCGCCTGTACTGATGTCCCTAATGGTTAGTTGCTCCAATTTTTTATTGCCTTTGGCTTCTACCACTTCGCGGCGACCGCAAACCACTATATTATCGACGCCTTTTATCTGGTCAATTAAATACGAAGACATGGTGTAAGACAGGTTATCCTTCCTAACCAGTATATTTACCTGTTTTGCAAAATTGGATAAATACATCGCAGCCTGTCCGGCAGAGTTTCCGCCGCCGACAATAAAAATATTTTTCCCTTTGCAGGCAGCTGCTTCTGTACTTGCTGCGCCATAATAAATGCCTGCGCCTTTAAACTGCGAAACGCCTGGCGTTGCCAGTTGACGATAATCGACACCCGTTGTAATTACAACGGCTTTGGCCATTATTTCTTTATCATCAACCAAAATGATCTTCTTGTAGTTATCCTGCACTTTTATAGCTTTTACACATTGTGGTGAAAGAAAATCAGTACCAAACCTTACGGATTGAGTAATGGCTCTGCGCGTTAAATCTGCACCGCTCAAGCCTGTTGGAAAACCCAGATAATTCTCAATGCGTGAGCTGGTACCTGCCTGTCCGCCGGGGGCTCTTCTTTCAATCAATAATGTTTTTAAACCTTCGGATGAGCCATAAACAGAAGCCGCTAATCCTGCAGGTCCCGCTCCTATTACCACTACATCATATATTTCATTTTTCACCTCAGGATTTAATCCGATTCGTTTTGCCACATCAATAATAGGAGGGCTTAACAACATAGTTCCATCCTCAAAAAAGATGGCAGGCAAATCTTTTGTTTCTACATTATTTAATTGTAGTAACTGATCGCCTTCTTCACTCGTTGTATCCAGCCATTGATAAGGAACCAGGTTGCCTGATAGAAATTCTTTTATCTCGTGGCTCTTTGGTGAGAATTGATAACCCACCAATTTAATGCCTTTAAAATCCGGATGGAAACTGTTCTCCCAGTCATCTAAGAGATCATTAATAACGGGGTATAGCTTTTCTTCCGGCGGATCCCATGGTTTGGTCAGGTAGTAATCAAGTTTTACGTTATTAATTGCTTTTATGGCTGCGTTTGTATCAGAATAAGCGGTGAGTAAAACTTTCTTGGCATCGCCATAAAAATCCATTGCCTGAGATAGAAAATCGACGCCTTCCATTTCCGGCATACGCTGGTCTGATATGAACATGGCTACCGATTTGCCCTTATTTTTTAATTCAAGCAAACTGTCCAGCGCTTCTTTTGCAGATGCGGTACTGAGTACGCGATAATCCTGCCTGTATTTATTTTTTATATCCCTTGTGATGGCCCGAAGCACCTGCACATCATCATCAATTACAAATATAATTGATTGATCCATATTGGCTTATTTCTACTAATAGTTAAACAGGAAGACGAATTTCGAATTGAGTGGACCCCGGTTCTGATTTTACCTTTACTTCACCGTTGTGCTGTATCATGATCCGGCTTACCACATCAAGGCCCAAACCCGAGCCTTTACCCATTTCTTTTGTCGTAAAAAACGGGGCAAAGATATTTTGCCTGATATCTTCCGGAATCCCCGGGCCATCATCCTTAATGCTTATTTTAACGAATCGTGCATCATAGGATGTTGTTATTTCAAGATGACCTCCGCCGTTCATTTCCATAGCATCAATGGCGTTATCAATAATGTTCATCCAAACCTGGTTAAGTCCTCCGGGGAATGCGTTTATTTTGGGGAGGGACTCATCATAGTGCTCAATGACCGTAATATTCCCTTTCCTCAGTTTATAATTCAACATCGTCAGGGTGTTGCGGATGCCCACATGGATATCCGTCAATTGCCTGTTCGAATCTTTGTCCATATGAGTAAAATTCTTTACGGCGCCCACAAGGTCCGAGATACGTTCTGAGGAAGTATGGATATCGTCGGCTATTTTATGGGTAATCAAATAGTTGTTCACCCATTCAAGCAATATGGGAAGATGTTCCGGCGATGAGCAATCTTTAAGTGCATCCAGTTCAACGGTTGTAAAACCGCGTTCTGCTAACCCTTCGGGATCGGTGTCTTTGAGATTATGGTCGTTTAGCCAGTCGGCGAGCTCATCCTCGAGATCTGCTTTTTGCATCATTGTTAATGCAGCAGGTTCCGTATTTACTTTATCGATGATCAGATTACTGATCTTCTCCACTTTTTCAGGAGCGATTCTTAAATCCGCAATGGCTCTGAATAAATGCGGCAGCCGGTCTGCCTGGATTTGTAATAAAGTAGCCGCGCGGGAAATGGCGGCTGCGGGGTTGTTAAGTTCATGTGCAAGACCTGCGGAAAGTTTTCCCAGGGCAAACATTTTCTCATTTTGCTGCTGTATAGAAGTGAACTCACGTACCCGGCTCAGCATCATGTGTACCATCGCCTCAATTAACTCATAGTTACTTGCAAAGCCGGCTTTCAGTTTGTCCGCCGGGCATTTGAATACCCGCGAGCTTTTCAGCGCTTCACAAAATGCAGGTGTAACGGTAGCCCTCGAATAAGGCAGGTAACCGGTTACCTGTCCGGGATTGAGGATGCGCAATTCCTTTTGCTTGCCGGATTGTATGGAAGAAATCCTCATCTTGCCGTCTAACACGATGTATAATGTAATTACAGGCTCGCCTGCCTTAAATAAAAAACCGCCTTTTTCTATTTCTACCGTTTCACCCTGACTTACCAGCCATTGTAGTTGTTCAGCCGGAACATGCCGGAATTCAGTTACAACTTTCAGGACTTCAATACTGAGTTCTTCCATGAAATGAAATTAGGTTTCGGGCAAGTTATGTATGGCAGGAAATGCAAGAGATGCTTCTGATTTA
>CAZNHE010000173.1:0-4793 GCA_964572735.1 uncultured Chitinophagales bacterium
CACCTTTGGCCACGGATGGAATCGCTGCGGTACTTTCCCTTGAAATTCTTCATGTCTGGTTCTTTCTCTCTTGTTCTTCTTTTAGTATGATACACAGCGACTCCGTACCTTACACTGCATCCAACATATGTCCAATAAACTCAAAAACCTTACAGGATTCTCCTATATACTCGGTTTCTTCTGAACGGGCAGGCTGGATTGTATCGGCTGACTGGAGTGGCCTAAACATCAGTAATCCTATCAAAAGATCAAACCACGACCCATTGTTAAATCCTAAATCCTAAGTTAATACCCAATATCGAATATCAAAACAATGTCTTTGCAAGGATGATGTTTAGAATTCAGTATTTCGGGTTTATTTCGGATTTAGAGCTTTCATCTTCCTCTTTATGTTCTTCAATCGTAATCCGAACATCCAAAACGATATCCTGCGGCACCTTCGGTTTTGGTCGATGGGGATAATGCGCCAGCCAGATGAGAAAGGCAATTGGGCTGAAAAGGATAAGGATAAAGAGAAGAAGTGTCAGCATTATTTAGCCTCCGATTGATTGTGTTCCCGTAACGGCACCATTTTCAAAATAAACAAAAATATAGCCCCAGCCAAAGGCAAATTTCGTTGTAAAGCCATAACACCATTGTTCCTGCTCGTCATTTCCAAATGTTGAATAATTTGTTTCGGCGGGATGACCTATTGATGCAATGACCATCTGTGCATCCATGCGAATATCAGTAATCTCATCTAAAAATCAAACCACACTCGATAGTTCGCGTGCAGGTCCGGGATAACTATTTCATCAACAACATCTTCTTAACCAACACTCTGTCATCAGCTTTGAGGCTGTAGAAATACACCCCGCTTGCCAGATGTGAAGCATTAAAGGTGATCTGATGAAAACCTTGTTGCTGGTTTCCATCCAGCAATGTCGCAACGCGGCGCCCGAGGATGTTCCAAATTGTTAGCCGGACGTGACCACTCCGGACCAACTGGTAACGGATCGTTGTTGTCGGATTGAAAGGATTGGGATAATTCTGTTCAAGCAATGTGGTCTGTGGAATAGTACTTTGTTCATTCTCAATGCCGGCCGGGACACGGCTCCCGATAACAAACCAGACAGGATAAGTAGCACCAATAATATAAGCTTTAGAGTTGCCCGTTCCGGAAATCAAATCTGAATTCAATGGCATTTCATTAATGTAATCTTTACCGTTCGCATGGCTATGATAAACAATGGTCTTATCGTCTCCGGAATAACTTGGATAACCCAGAGCATTAGCCGTACTGTCGATTACACCCACACTACCGGTATTGAAGTCGGCAGCCAGCACTTCGAACTTTCCTGTATTTGTATTCTCATAATCAAATGTGAATCTTGTCGAGGATGTTTTAGAGAACGACGGATCATCGACACTCTCGCCTTGTGATAAAGCGGAAAAAACAGTTTCCATTTTGCCCGATTGGATATCGAGCAGGTTTATATCCCAGTAGCTTAACGTATCTCCCGTGATACTTTCTATTTGATTATAGGTGTCGAAGATCAGATACCGGCCTGTCGGGTCAAAAGATAAGGCATCGGCATACAGCGCTGTATTTAGCGTATTCGTGGCATCATAAACGGGAGTAACTATTTTGTAGGCCTTGCTTGTATTGTTCGTGAGATCAAGATAATACAGTGTTGTATCTATAAACCTTGAAGTCAGCGCAATACTGCCTAATCCCGGACCAACCGCTACACTCCACCAAACCTTATTGGTATCTAAAACAGTTTCTTGTGGATTATCCGGATCGGCATATATGGCACGAAGTTCATAGTTTTGGTCGACAAAAAGAATGAGCCCCGATGTATCACTAACCGCCGGTTTGGTCAGGACAGGTGTTGAGGTCAAAGCAGATAATTGAATGGGGGTTGCACCCGGATCAGAGACATAAATCGAATGGGGATCCGTTGGGGCCGTATTTACCGCTAAAATATAATTATTACCTATAAGCTTGGTTGAAGGCGGAGGCGGGGGCGGGGCGGCCTCGTAAACGCCAACGCCATCCCAGGCATTTTTAACGGCATTAAGTTCGTTGCTTGAAGAACCGAACAGGTCGGTCGCCGACTGCTCGGTTGCGATTCGTGCATCAACAAACTGCGATGAACGCGTCAGGTACGTTGTCTCCGCCCGATACCAAATCTTTCCGGCTTTATCTCTGCCGATTACGGAGGCAACAAGATAAAAAGCATAATTAGGAATACCACTGTTTTTATGAACTCCAACGTTGTTGTCGGTTGTGTGAACATACTCACTCATATTGTCAGGCTGCCAACATAGACTTCCTTCCATTCCTCCATTATGCGGATCAGAAAGATCGCGCAGAGCACCCGTTGGAAAATCAGTATAATCTTTTATAACATCTTCGCCGATCGTCCAATTCAACGAATCGACCAAAACACCCATTACGTCCGACATTGATTCGTTAAGGGCGCCTGACTGGTCCTGGTATATCAGACCCGAAGTGTGCTGTGTTACACCATGTGTCATTTCATGAGCGGCAACATCGAGCCCTCCCGCCAAGGGTTTAAACACGGTATTACCGTCGCCATATAACATCACATTTAGACTTGGATTCCAAAATGCATTATCCATACCCTGACCATTTTGGGTAACATGGACGAATGAACAAATGGTCATTCCATTATCATCAATTGAATTCCTGCCGAATACCGTATGATAAAAATTGTACGTTGCAGCCGCATTATAATTTGCGGATACAGCAGCGGGATCATTCCATTGATTATTGGTAGAAGTAACATAAGAGAATAGAGAATCGACCTTTTTAAGACATACAATGGCGCCAACTGGATGATTGGGTATTTGTGTTTGGACAGAATTGAACATGGGCTCGTTAACATCGATCATATAATAAGTGGTATCGACCTGATAGGTTCCAAACGTTCTTGTAACTCCATTAAGGTCAGTTCCGGTCGCCGTAGTAGGGCCCTCGTCACACACATTATTATAGGAGTTCAAAATCTCACCGCTGTTCGCATCAATAAAGTAATACCAATCCTGTAATAAGCCTGAACGAATTTCTACAAGCCACGCCAAATGAGGTTGTTGCCGCTTATCATACCAGATCATTTCCTTCGAAACCGGACCATGATAATCAAGAAGTTTCTGAAGCTGTTTTGACACATCAGTAACGGTGGTACGCTTTTTCAAATCATTAAAGGCAATTGAGGTCGCCGTTGATGAGGAAACCCGTGGCGTGGTACTTTGAATTAAGACCGGCGTGGGTGCGAATCTCCCGTTCATTGACAGGATATCGCCATGGCTGTCCAAATGGACATACAAATCCTTGCCCCAAACATTCAATCCTTTATAAACCTGCTGAAAGCGGACACTCGTCATTCCTAATTTGTCGGTTCGAACACTTTCAAGCTTGAGTTCATTTTGTGGATCGGAGATTTTAAGCAACTTTTTATTTGCAGATAAAAAATCCATGGCTGCCGTGGTAAATCCCTTTTTAGATAGAATTGCAGCAGACTTTTTAGATTTCGTCGGATGAACTTTAATAAATCTCGGCGTGCCGAATTTCTTATCAAAAATTAATTTATCGATGCCGTTTGTTTTTAAGGATAATGGTGAAGGAAGTAACCTTTTTCCTGTGTTATTGATTGATGAGGTTTTAGGCATGGAAGAATTCACCACGTGCAACGTTGTTGTTGCCGGATTCAGTCCAACCTTCTTCATGAAACTTGTAAGCCTTCCGGAAATGCCTGAAAGAGCCTGAGCCTTGTTAACCAGGGAGACAGGATTCGAAGCCGGCGGGGAGACGACCTTTCTCTTGTTTACCGACTGACCGACGGCACCGGGGACAAAAAACAGGGACAGACAAAAAATTAACAAACCGTATCTAAAACTTTTCATGTGATTATTCCCCTATTTTTTATTGATGCTTTTTATTTCCGTGATTAAATCTGTAACCGCCTGTGGGAAATTGGAAGGCGGATTGCTCTCGTTAAAAGAGATATTATTGGTTTGAATATCCTTCATTATTACGAGATGAGTTGTGTAATTGCCCGAATACTTGTTGCTGTATGAAAATATCGCCGGGTTATCTATTAACCTTTCAAACTTTTTTAATTGATCTGACGACAGTTTCACGCTGTCGGTTGCTACCCGCCTGGAGGCCGGCATTCCTTCCCAGTATTTCGCCCAGCCTTCGCACGAAATGGTAACGCCCTGCTGCACACCTGTAACCCCGCCTCCTGAATAGTAATCTATTCTAAAATTGCCGTTCGATGAGCATTTATTTGTTGAAGAACACGCTACTAAAAGTATAGCTGAGAAGCTTACGATGGCGAACGAAACAAATTTCTTCATATATACCCTTCACAAGATGAAATATGGACACAGGAAATCCTCCTAGTGTAGCTTAAGTTGAATAAAATTATTTTCGGATTAACAGTCTAAAGCTTAAGTTGATGTTAAGTCTCAATTCTAATCATGTGTAACTACTAAGAGACAATCCAACACTTGATTATCACAGATCATAAATCCAAGTTCTCCCCTTTGATGCTTACAAAATTATCACACCGCTTTTACGTCCTCCTATCATACCATTTAGTCATTTATTTAGGATCTTTTATAAAAGAAAGTTCACCATATACATTAAAATGTTCTTCATAAGATATCGATGTGTTACCTCTTTTAGCACAAGATAATGTTAATGGACTACCACCTTTCACCCCCTATACACATTCTCATTATGCCATTCCAAAAATTCTTTGGCTGGGACGAACTTTTCA
>CAZNHE010000174.1:0-4696 GCA_964572735.1 uncultured Chitinophagales bacterium
TACTTGTCATTCTCATCAAAGGTTAAGCTACCCGCTTAATGATGGCCTCGCAATGACAAGTGGCTGTCATTGCGATGAACCCGCTTCAATCCAGCCCCGCCAATTCAATCAGCACCTTCTCATACAGCCGGTCCACGTCGTGCATGGAGCCGCTGTAATTATTGGCAATCAGACTGAAGGCGATTAACCGTCCTTTCCGGTCGCGCAGGTAGCCCGACATGCTCCGCACGTTGGCGATCAGACCCGATTTGATTCGCGCATTATTGGCGATCAGCGTATTTTTGCCGAAGTTATTGAGATAGCCGATGTCATCGGGATCGCCGGCGATGGCCAGCGAACGATAGTAATCGCCGAACCACGGTTGACGGGAGGCAAAGGTCAGCATTTCCGTCATCGTCCGTGGCGTGATCCGGTCGGAAGGGGACATCCCGCAGCCGTCGTAGAGGTGCATTCCTTCCGAAAAGATATCCTCATCCTCCAAAAATTCATATAGAGCCTTTATCCCTGCTTCCTCTGTTCCCTCATTCAGTTTATGGAGTCCCAGCATCCTCAGCAAATGCTCGGCGTACAAATTGATGCTTCTCTTGTTGGTCATGTAGATGATATCCCGTAACGGAGGCGAAATTGTTGCCGTAATCAGGGTCATAGATGTATAATCGGCCGTATTTTCAGCCGTTGAGTCCTGTCCGGTAACGGTTATCCCGGCATTTTCCAGAGCTGAGTGCAGCGTTTGAGCGGCGAAAAGAGGAGGGTTGGGGATGGAGCCTTTGATGGAGAACTCCCGGTAACCGGCGGGTACGGTTCCGCGCAGAACGGCAGCAAACTGCAAGGGAGCCGCATAGATATAGCCGTGATCGCCGCTTCCACGTGCTCCGGTCAGCATGTGGTTTTTGAATGTGAGTCCGGGGATAACAGGATCCATGCGCAGCACCTCCGCCGGATCGCCCGGCTCTGCACCCGGACGAAACCAGAGCGTGTACTGGTCATTATGGATGGACAACCCGTTAGCACCGGCTCCGTAATAATTTCCAATATCCATCCATAGCCAGCGGTCGGGTACGCTGTTCCCTGAAAAGAAATGGTGATCGGCAATAATGGTTCCGTCAATCTTATGAATTCTGGCATTCCGGATGGCCTGTACCCAGTGCTTCATCAGCGTGTCAAGTGGGGGCGATCCGGAAACTTCATCCGAGCCGAGAGTCGGGTCGCCGCCGCCTCTGATATAAATATTTCCGTGAAGTACGCCGTCTTTCGACAGGGATCCACTGTAGTAGAGCCTTGTTTTGAAACGGAAGTCCGGACCAAGATCGTTCAATGCAGCGGCCGTCGTCACGGTTTTCAGGCCGGATGCAGGTGCCAGTCCCCGTTCGCCGTTCCAGTCCATCAGCACCTTCTCATTGTCAACATATTCCGCATAGGCTCCCCATGTGGCGTGTTGCAGGGTGGAGGTGTGGTCCATTTTCCGGAGAATTGTGTTCGGATCGGACGAGGCACCGGAAGGCGGACCTGTCTGGCAGAGGAGCAGGAGGAACAGCATTTTCAGGATCATTTATCATGATGTTTGATGGAAATGGTTAATAGTCGGCAGTCACCGGCTCATTGTCAACAATCAACTGTTGACGTTTTCTGTAGTTAAAGTTGAGTTAGGCAACTTTTTTTTATAATCTCTGACTTGTCCATAAACCAAATCAAATGGATATGAAACGATTAATCTCCTCCTCGATATTTCTTATTCTCATGAGTGCTGCCATGGCGAATGCCCAAAACGGCCTGTATGAATTTGCAGGCGACCTCAAATCGTATACGAACGATCAGAACCGTTTTGAGGCGGTCCTTGATAACGGAGCTGTGCGGCTCAGCTATCTGCAGGGGGTTGGTTTTCGTGTCCGCTACTCATTCACCGGCTCGTTTGCCCCCCTTTTCTCGTATGCGACGGTTACTCCCATGCCGCCGTCCGGGCCGCTTACCGTCAGCGATAAGGGCGACAGCCTGTTGATTCATGCCGGAAACCTGACGGCCATCGTGCATAAGAATCCCTTTCGCCTGTCATTTGCCAATCAGTCCGGCTGGGATTTCATCCGGGAGACTTTCGGAGCAGGGCATTCGGGGAATAAGCTGGCTCATATCATTGACTGGGAAAAAGGGACGCAATTCTACGGCCTGGGTGAACGTCCGGATGATCTGATCCGCACGGGGAAAACCTACGAGTTATGGAATACCGATCAGCCCGGCTATCGGAAGGGTACAGAGCCCATTTACCAGGCCATGCCTTTTTACATCGGGCTGAATCCCAAAGGTGCCTGGGGTATTTTTTATGACAACTCCTTCAGGAGCCGCTTTGATTTTGGCGGCCAGTTGAAATCGGACATCGGGTTTTATGCCGATGGGGGAGATCTTTGTTTTTACGTATTTTATGGTCCGAAGATTAAACAAATCCTGAAAGAATACACCACGCTCACCGGGCGTTTTTCGCTTCCTCCGAAGTGGGCTCTGGGTTCTCAGCAAAGCCGCTGGGGATATTATCCGGCAGCACAGTTTTTCCGGCTGGCAAACGAATTCCGTACCAGAGAAATCCCCTGTGATGTCCTCTATTCAGACATCGATTATATGCATGGTTATCGTGTGTTTACGTGGAACAAGAAGTACTTCTCTCATCCTGAACAAATGATGGAAAAACTCGCAGATCGTGGATTCAAGTTCATCCCGATTGTTGACCCGGGCATCAAAATCGATTCGTCCTGGAATATATTCGAGGATGGATTAAAGAAAGATGTATACGTCAAATATCCCGATGGATCGAATTATGTGGGAACGGTGTGGCCGGGACGCGTGAATTTTCCCGACTTCTCAAATCCCGGTACCCGTGCATGGTGGGGGGATCATGTGAGCAAATTCATTAAACAGGGAGTGGACGGACTTTGGAATGATATGAATGAACCGTCTGTATTTGGCGGAAAAACCATGCCGAACATCGTGGTTTTTGACAAAGAAGGGATGAAGGCCAGCGCACTCGAAATGCATAACCTCTACGGACTGCTGATGGCTCGTTCCAGTTATGAAGGACAGTTGAAAGCCTATCCGAACAGGCGGCCGTTTATCATCACCAGGGCGTCTTACGCAGGCATCCAGCGTTATTCCAGCATCTGGACGGGCGATAACAGCGCAAAATGGTCAGACGTGAAACTCACGATGCCGATGGTGATGAGCCTCGGACTTGCCGGCGTGCCGGATGCCGGATTCGATATCGGAGGGTTTAACGGGAGTCCGGACGGTGAAATGTATATGCGCTTCCTGCAAATCGGGATTTTCATGCCGTTCTGTCGCACTCATACCGCCATCAACACCCGACTCCAGAGTCCCTGGAGTTACGGACAGATGTACGAGTATATCAACAAGAAGATGATTGAATTGCGGTACAGGCTGCTTCCGGAGCTTTATACCTCGTTTTATGAACACATCCTGAGCGGAAGTCCGATTATCCGTCCGCTGGTGTGGACGTATCAGTCCGACCGGAAAACCTGGGGGATCGACGACCAGTTTATGTTCGGAGATCATATGATGGTCGCCCCGGTTGTGGACGAAGGCGCCACTCAGAGGACGCTTTACCTGCCGAAAGGCCTGTGGTACGAATTCTTTACAAACAAGACCTATGACGGTGGACGAAAAATCACTGTAGATGCACCGATCGATGCCGTTGATGTATATGATAAAATCTTCACGCATCCCTATGCCGGCCTGCCGTTGTTCGTCCAGGCCGGGGCAGTCATTCCGATGCAGGCGGTCCAGCAATATGTCGGTCAGAAAGATATTAAGAAGATGACACTCCGGGTGTACGACGGCGGGTCGAAGACGAGTAAGCTGTACGAAGATGACGGGAAAACCCAAAATTACCGGAAGGGCCAATATCGCCTGACGACTTTCACGACCAAATCCGGCAGCCGTGATTTGAAGCTCGACATTTCGCAAACCGGCGATTACTCCGGAGGTGTTTCTTCATTCGACGTAAAAGTCTATGGCCTCAAAAAAGCCCCTCACTCCACGGTCGTTGACGGAAAAAGGGTAGATGCGCAATATCAGAAAACAACGGGAATCCTTGTGTTCAGCATACCCTCGTCAGCACGGCACGTAGAAATCCGCAGATAAATCCTTTTGGCGAAGCAGGTCGAGGTTGTGAGGATACCCCGGCTCTTCTTTCACCCGATTTTCCATATCTTTTCTGCCTCCATTACGGTCGGCTTCAGCCGACTGATAATGCGGGTTTCTTTTTATGGGGCTAAAGCCATTTCTTTTCATCTTCATCGCTATTCAGCTAAAGCTGATTGCAGTAAATATTCTCATAGCATTAAAAAGCAGCATTTTTTAACCCTGACTCACGTTTTGATAGCAAAAATGACCTGCCCTTTCACAGAGGAATGACTGGTTTTGTAAAGGCCTCCGCGAATGTATATTATTCATGGACAACGGTTGACGACCAACGTCTATCAGCAGTGCAATCGGGTGCAGCTAATAATTCAATGAATAACAATGAACAATAATAAAAGTATCCTGATTGGAAGGATATTGCTTCTTAGCATCTTTTTCTGTTTTGGGAATTATTGTCTGGGAGTATGTCAGACATATATACCCAAAAGAGTGGCCGGCCTTCATCATTATACCATATTGACGCCGGAGCCTGGTCCACAGCCTCGTATTAACG
>CAZNHE010000175.1:0-4677 GCA_964572735.1 uncultured Chitinophagales bacterium
CGAACCATTGGTTTTGAAACGATCAGAAGCATACATCGGTGTATTAATTGACGACCTGGTCAGCAAGGGCACCAACGAGCCCTACCGAATGTTTACCTCCCGTGCCGAACATCGCATCTTGCTGCGACAGGATAATGCCGACCTGCGATTAACGGAAATAGGTCATCGTATCGGCCTCGCCACAGAGGAACGGTATCAAAAAATGACCAACAGAAAGACAGAACTCAACAAGGTACTGGACTTCCTTAGCCAATATACGGCACAACCTGCTGTATATGACCCGATCCTCGAAAGCCTCGGTACTACCCCACTGAAACACGGAATCAAATTGCCTGTTATCCTTACCCGCCCCCAGGTACGATTAGCAGATGTCCTGAACGGAGACACCACCCTTCGTGAACACCTGGAAAGACTCACCCGTGATAAACTCGTTCTGGAACAGGCGGAAATACAGGTCAAATATGCCGGTTATATCGAGAAAGAATTTGAGATGGCCCGGGAGATGGAAAAGCAAGAAGACATGAAGATCCCGGAGAGCATCCGGTACGACTCCATCAAAAGCCTGTCTACCGAAGGCCGCCAGAAACTTCTTCGCGTACACCCGGAAACCATTGGGCAGGCCGGCCGAATCAGCGGCGTGAGTCCCAGCGATGTGGCCGTGCTAATGGTTTATCTCAAAAATTGATGTTTCACGTGAAACAATGATTGAGACACAAGTCACGTATCATGACGTTTCACGTGAAACATTTGTCGTAGTTGAAGCCCTTTTTGAGCGGTTTCATCCTATACTGGAGGATTACCTCGAACAATTGAAAGGATGGAACCGCTCAATAAATCTGGTATCACGCAATATTGATGACGATCTCCTAAGAGAACATCTTCGTCATTCCCTGTTTCCATCCATTCTCCCGGAATTTCGGCAGGCCAAAAATATCCTGGACGCAGGCAGTGGAGGCGGATTGCCCGGCCTTCCTCTTTCTCTCTGTTTCCCCGGGAAGCAATTCATCCTGAATGACATTTCTCAAAAAAAGACGACGGTTCTCGATCACATTAGACGGGAAATGCATCTCCCAAACGTGAAGGTCGGTCATTATCCGGTATCGGAATATCCATCAGCCATTCCGGATATCGATTGTATCGTCAGTAAACATGCATTCAAGACGGGAAGCTTGCTAAAGGATATCGAAGTTGGAACATGGGATACGCTGATTCTGCTGAAAGGATCAGATTTTATAGAGGAATTGCACGATTTGCCGTATCCTGTAGCCATCGATTGTTATAACTTGCAAACCGGGACGAATAACCCTTTCTATAAGGGGAAAGTCCTGTTAAACATTCGCCGGATCTGAGTCATGAAGAGTAATCAACGCCGAATGAAGCTTTTGTTGCTGCTTCAATCCAATAAGAGGATGAGCGTCAACGACATTGCCGAATACTTCGGGGTGAGCCGCCGGACCGTATTTCGGGACATGCGGACCCTGAGTGAGATCAATGTCCCCGTCACCTGGGATCGCAACCGGGGCTATGGGATTATGCGGGGCTATACGATCCCGCCGCTTATGTTCACGCCACGTGAACTGGCTACGGTCATTGTAGGCCTGTCGTTCGTGAAATCACAGGTCGATGCCACGCTCGTGAGTGATGCAAAGGACGTTGAGGTTAAAATCAATAACATGCTGCCCGGGAAACTGAAAGATTTCATGCGGGATGTTGCCGATAAAACCATCGTTGATCCGAACTACCTCAATAAGAAACAGAAAAAGAAAGGGGGAAACTGGTTCGCCATCTATGATGCCATTGCCGAAACGCGGCCAATCCGGTTTCAATACCAGGCCAAAGCGGGTAATGGGACGACAGACCGAAAAATGGATCCCTATCTGATGGTTCATTATTGGGATCACTGGAATGTGATCGGTTATTGTCATCTCCGCAACGCTCCCCGCAATTTCCGCCTGGACCGGATGAGTAATGTGGCTATGCTCAATGAATCATTCAAATCTAATGAGAGCTATCAAAATGAAGAATTATTGTATCATTTTGACGGTAACGCCGAAGAAGTCCGCATCCAGGTAGATCCTGCCATCATCGAAGAGTTTGCCGCAGGGCTGCCCTCGCGCATAAAAAGGATTGATCCCATGAAAAACGGCTCATTGTCGGTATCCTTCTCTTTCGACAACCTGGACTACCTCAACCAATGGCTCCTCCGTTTTGCCGACGCGGTCACCATCCTGGCTCCGCTTGAGCTTAAGAAAAAGCGCGAAAAGCTTCTCGAAAAACTCCTGCAGAAGTAGAGGGAGCATGGTCTCACACGAGAATTAAACTGTTCTCAGAGAATATAACACTCGTAGGAACAATAAGATACTTCCCATGATTTGAGATAATAGAATGGGCGATCGACTGGTTGCAAGTGATTCTTAGTTTGTAAATCACAGGTGTCGTATTTGAGTGCCTGTTGCGGACACCCCTGTGGTCCCCTCAAGGGGACGTATTCTCTTCCCCCTCCCTTGATGAGGAAGGCGCAGGTAGGTGTACGATATTGGAATATGGGTCCAGATCCGGCACTGCTCATGTGCAGGACGTAACGACCTTTACCTGTCCGACAGAATAATTGTCCGGAAAAAGTCCTCTGAGCTTTCGTCCTGGTTGATCGGTTTAAGGGTAATTCTCTGGTTTGTGGCCAACCACAAGTGTCGGATTTGAACGCTCATTATGAACATTCCTGTGGCCCTCTCACAAGAGAACAGAAGATACCTGAACCGTTTTCGTTAACAAGCTCCGTTCCACTCTCTCGGCTTATTCCTCGAATGGAAGCTCGCCTGTTTCATCATTGCCATTATCATCATTCGAGGCAGTCTCATTCCCGCTGTCATCAGAGGCTTTGTCAACCTCATCCTGCTCCTCTTCGTCGGTCACAACCCGTGTGATGCCCGATATATGATCGTCGCTGCTCAGACGCATAATCCGCACACCCTGGGTATTTCGTCCCATTGAGCGGATATCCTTGCAGTGCATCCGGATGATCTTTCCATTCTCAGTGATAACCATCAGATCGTCCTTATCGGAGACCTCCTTAAGAGCTATGAGATTCCCCGTTTTCGGAGTTATCTTTAGCGTAATCACACCTTTACCACCCCTCGATTGTTCGCGATAATCATCAACAAGGCTGCGCTTACCGTATCCCTTCTCGGAGATGGCCAAAACGGTGGATTCGTGGGTATTGCGGACTACCACCATGTCAACAAGCTCGTTGTCATCGGAATCGATCCGGATTCCGCGAACCCCGGTGGTGTTGCGGCCCATATTGCGCACTTCGTTTTCATTAAAGCGAATGGCACGCCCGCTCCTGACGGCCAGGAGAATGGTGCTGTTTCCATCCGTAAGATTCGCTTCCAGGAGCGTATCGTCGTCATTTATATTGATCGCGATGATGCCGTCGCGCCTGGGGCGGCTATAGGCATCGAGCGTCGTCTTTTTAACGACTCCCTTGCGAGTGGCCATAATGATGAAATGGGATTTGATGTATTCCTCATCTTCGAGGGATTTGACCGGTACGAAAGCCTTGATACGGTCGTCTTTATCCATTTGAATGAGATTGACGATCGCGCGCCCCCGGCCGATGCGGGAACCCTCGGGAATCTCGTACACTTTCAGCCAGTAACATTTTCCTTTTTCGGTGAAGAAGAGAATGTAATTATGATTGGTAGCCACAAAGAGATGTTCGATATACTCATCTTCCCTGGTATTGGCGCCCTTCATGCCCACTCCGCCCCGTCGCTGGCGGCGATACCCGCTTACAGGGGTTCGTTTGATATATCCGTTGTTGGAAATTGTGACCACGACATCTTCATCGGCGATCATATCCTCGATATTGAAATCATCCGCTGAATAAACAATTTGGGTACGGCGGGCATCTCCGTATTTCTTCTTCAGTTCGAGAAGTTCTTCCTTAATAATATTGGTCTGGGCATCACGACTGGAAAGGATAATCCGGAACTCTCTGATTTGCCCGGAGATATCACGGTATTCAAGGTCGATTTTATCGCGCTCCAAAGCGGTCAGTTTCTGGAGGCGCATATCGAGGATGGCTTTTGCCTGAATGTCGGTCAGTGCAAAATTGCGGCGAAGCTGTTCGTTGGCCTCCGGGACATTACTCGCAGCACGAATCGTGCGAATGACTTCATCAAGATTATCCAAAGCAATTTTGAGGCCTTCCAGGATATGGGCTCTTGCTTCGGCCTGCTCCAGATCATAGAGCGTACGCCGGATGATCACCTCAACCCGGTGATCCAGGAAATGACGAATCAGTTCTTTCAGACCCATTACCTTTGGCCGGCCTTTGACGAGAGCCAGGTTGATCACGCCAAAGGTTTGCTGCATCTGGGTGTATTTATAAAGCTGGTTGAGAACTACACTGGCTACTGCACCCCGTTTCAGGATGACAACCATCCGCATACCGTCGCGGTCGGACTCGTCCCGGACGTCGGCGACGTCACTGAGCTTATCTGTCTGAACAAGCTCGGCGATTTTTTGGATGAGCAGTGCCTTGTTTACCTGATAGGGCAATTCCGTGACCACGATTTGTTCCCGGTTGCCGCGCAGCTCTTCGACATTTGCCCGGGCGCGCAGCGTAATCTTGCCCCGGCCCGTCTCATAAGCTTCACGCACTCCTTCATACCC
>CAZNHE010000176.1:0-4625 GCA_964572735.1 uncultured Chitinophagales bacterium
TCGGGATGACCAGTTCACTCATTATGTTCCTGGCTCTGCAGATCGGATGGATCACTCCCGCTGCCATCACTCCTTCTCATGCGGCTAGCGTAATGGCAGCCAATTTTTGGCGTGCATGGTGGGCCTGGCTCATTGCCACAGTCTTTGCTATTGCTATCAGCCTCCTCACACGCCCCAGAGCCGACGAAGAACTTAAAGGGCTGGTCAGGGGACTTACCGAGAAGGTGGAGCGAGAAGTACAGCCATTTCACAAGAAACCGGAGTTTTGGGCCTCAATCACTCTGATCATTTTTGTGGCACTAAACGTGTATTTCTGGTGATCAAAAGGACTGACGGCAGTCAATAAAAGAATTCAACTAACCACAAAACAATCGTCAATGGACGGCAATCAAAAAGGAATGAGATCCATCTGGTATTTTGTCGGCTGGCTGCTCACCATAATCGGAATTCTTGTCCTCATCGCCGGATTTCTGAATCTATACGTTGCCTTCCCCGAAAAATCAGCTACTGACTACGTTCATCCCGATCTCTGGTGGGGCGGACTCATAACGATTGTTGGTCTGTTTTATGTCCTGTCAAACAGGAATAGTTATGTAAAGTAACTTCATCTGGTTTTAACGCAATCAGATATATAAGGATCTATTTCAGGAGATAGTGCGATCCAAATGAACGTATCCTCCGTCTATGTAAACATGCTGACCTGTGGTATGCGACGACCGGTCCGACAAGAGAAATAACACAGTATCCGCAATTTCTTCGGGTTTTGTCATACGATGACCCAGCGGAATTTTACGCGTGATCGACCGGAGCTTCTCCTCAGGATCTTCAAATTTCCTAATCCACTCGTCATACGCCGGAGTCCATGATTCACTCATGACCAGCGCATTCACCCTGATGCCGGAACCCCGAAGGTCTACTGCCCATTCGCGGGTGAGAGCCAGAACTCCTCCCTTGGCGGCGGCATATCCCGAAGTCCCACCCTGACCGGTAATCGCAACCTTGGAAACAATATTGACGATGGATCCTTTTGATTTCTCCAAAGCATCCCGGCTATATTTCACCATTGCAAAGAAGTGCACCAGATTGAGTCTCAGGGAAGCAACGAATTCTTCGCAGCTACGGTCAAGTCCGACGCCGTCGTTGACCCCAAGGTTATTCACCAGCGCGTCTATCCTCCCGCATTCGGAAACAGTCTTTTCCACCGCCTGCCTGCAATCCCCGGTCTTTGTCAAATCCGCCTGAATGAAGAGGCATTCATTGCCATTCCCCCGAAGGGAGGCCGCAAGCTGTCTGCCTCTTGGGTGTTTGTCGACGATCACAGGAACCCCTCCTTCCCCGGCAATGCTTCGCACAATCGTTTCCCCGATACTGCCCGGCAATCCTGCCCCACCCGTAACGATAATAACTTTATTTTTCAGATGCAGATCCATGGTTGTTCTATTTTTAGCGGTCAACGGACAAAGATGTTTTTTGTATAACCATTTGTCAAGCCTGTTTCAGTATGATTTTCAGTTTTTTAACCTGCGATGCTCAGCCTGCAATCGTAATCTTCACAATCCATTATCCTTTTTTCCACAGGCGTATTGTCAAAATTGTGTACACGGCAACACCCACCTGCGCCCACCTCAAGGGAGGAAAGAGAGTAATCTGCTGCTGAGCAGATGGATACGTCCTCTTGAAGGGACCACAGGGGGGCGGCAAATTTCAGAAATTGAGAGCCATCTTCAACCTTTACCACCAGTGCTCGTTGTTGTCCCACCTTTTTCAACCAATTTCGTGATGGATCCCATTGACAACTGACAATGGACCATCGGCAACTAACCAATCAACCATTTCCATTCAGCTTATAAATTCGCACGGCATTGCCACCCAATACCTTTTCCTGTTCATCCGTCGAAAGAACGGACAAATAATCATTTATGATTCCCAGCGCTTCATCATATTCAGCCGACAGCGTGCACACCGGCCAGTCGGATCCAATCATTAACCGGCCGGCGCCAAAAGCCTCAAAAACCACATCAAGGTATGGCAGGAAATCGGATTTCTGCCAGCCGCGCCATTCCGCCTCGGTCACCATGCCGGATAACTTGCAACAAACGTTCGGATGCCTGGCAATGCGTTCGATGTCATCTTTCCATGGCTGCAGAATGTGCTTTTTGATATCCGGCTTGCCAATATGATCAATCACAAATTTCTGATCCGGGAATCGCTTAACGAATTCTTCGGCAACCGGAAGATGTCCGGGGCGAATCAGAATATCATAACAAAAACCATATTTTTTCAAACAGGAAATGCCCCGCATGAATTTTGCATTCAGCATAAACCGGGGATCCGGTTCGTCCTGCACCAAATGTCGAATGCCGCAGATCACGGGATTCCGGATCAGTGATTCCAGTTTTTCTTCAATATCTTCGGATTGTAAATCTGTCCAGCCAATCACCCCTTTGATAAAAGGATAATCCTGCGCCAAACCGGAAAGGAAGTCATTTTCCTCTTCCGACTGCCGGGCCTGAACCGCTATGCAACCATCGAACCCATTGTGCTTCAGATGCTTCTGCAGTTGGTCGGGAAGATAATTTCTCTTAAGCTCCGGCATCTCATCATTAATCCAGTCATATTCATCCGGATTGTATTTCCAGAAATGTTGATGAGCATCTATTTTAAGCATGACTCACATCCTTTAATACAGCAATCATGTGAACAAAAAAGGTTCATCTCCGTTTATCGCCTGCAGCAGTCATCCAGGATCCAATCGTGCCGTCATTCCCAACATCTTGAGAGCTGGTAAGGAGGATAAACTCATTCATTTTACAGTGAGATATATTGTGGATGCCGTGGTTCCGTTTTTGGGCGCAGCAAGCACCAAATCAAACATATTTTGATCAGGATGCAGCGTCAGTTTTCCCTTATCCGTGGTGACCGGCTTTTCATAGTATCCATGCAATTTCGCCGGCTGCTCTTGCGGAGCAAAGTCTACCTTTACTTCCAGACCATTTTGCGTGGCAGTCATATCAGCGATACGCCTTACCCGTGGAGGCTCGCCAAGAAAGACAATGCCGCTCGTTGCAACAAGAGCAATGAGATAATAGGTATATCCGGTATCTCCTATCGTGTCTGCAAATGTATCTGAAGCCTTCATTTCCTTCACCGAACCGTTCAATGGATCGTATACCACAACCTCCCTTTCTGGCCTAAAGAAGGCGGCAGAAATGAGCCGTTCTTGGCCAAGCCATAAAACATAACGATCTGTCATATTTTTCATACAGGCATCATTAATTCGTTTCGACCGATGTCAGTTCTTCATTTCATATCCATCGATCCTATGAAAAGATGATTTATGGCCCGATTTTCAGCGGGCGGTCCATCCGCCGTCGACAACCATAACCGCACCGTTCGTTGAGCCTGCCTCATCCGATGCCAGATAAACGGCCATCGCCGCTACTTCTTCCGGGGCAACCAGGCGCCCATGCGGTTGGCGCGCCTTCATCGCGGCACGAGCTGCTTTGGGGTCGTCATATCCCTGGGTTATTCTTTGAACCCACGGCGTATCAACGGTCCCCGGTGCAATGCAATTGACGCGGATGCCTTCACCGGCGTGATCAACGGCGGCCGCACGCGTGAGGGCCATCACGCCCCCTTTGGCCGCACAATAAGCTGCCCGGTCGCCCACGCCGACAAGCGCCGCGACAGACGACATATTGATGATAGAGCCGCTTTTCTGTGTCTGCATGATTGGAATCACATATTTCATCCCCAGAAATGTCCCTTTCATGCAGACATCAATCACACGCTGCCAGTCGTCTTCGGAAGTCTCCGGGGTTTTAGCTGCCACCCCGACGCCGGCATTATTTACCATCACGTCGATGCCTTTCCATAATTCATGCGCTTTATTAACGGCTATCTTCATCTGAGCGGCATTGGTAACATCGGCCAACATCGCAATGGCATTATTCCCCAGTTCCCTGGCAGTCCGTTCGACGGCCTCCGGATTGACATCCAAGGCCAAAACGTTCGCACCTTCCTCAATAAACCGTTCAGCAATGGCTCTGCCAATGCCGGAAGCGGCCCCCGTTATAATTGTTCGTTTCCCCTTCAGCCTGCCCATGATATTATACTTCCCTGACGGGATTGACCAGTTCACCGATACTTTCTATCCAGGTTTTTACGATATCTCCGGATTTGAGCAGTATGGGCGGCTTTCGGCTGAACCCTACCCCGCTCGGTGTTCCGGAAGCGATAACATCTCCCGGTTCGAGTGTGAACGAATAAGAAAGCCTTGAGACCAGATCGGCTACACTGAAAATCATATCCCTGGTATTGGCGTGCTGAAGCGTTTGTCCGTTGACACTGCACCCGATTTCGAGGTTTTGAGGGTCGGGGATCTCGTCGGCGGTTACCACCACGGGTCCCAGCGGACAAAAGGTATCAAGGGATTTTCCGCGAACCCATTGTTTATCGCTGAACTGCAAATCGCGGGCTGATACGTCGTTCAGCACGGTGTATCCGAAGACACAGGAAAGAGCCTTATCCAGGGGCACGTTTTTGGCCCTCTGCCCGATCACAACCCCCAGTTCCGCTTCATAATCGACCTCCCGGGTCAGTTTCGCAGGAATTTCAATCGGATC
>CAZNHE010000177.1:0-4528 GCA_964572735.1 uncultured Chitinophagales bacterium
GATCGCTGCGCTTGCTCTTGACGGAACCGGCCATCTGAATGGCATTGCCGAACAGCAGCATCTTCTCGGTGATGGTGGTCTTGCCGGCGTCGGGGTGGGAGATGATCGCGAAAGTGCGTCGAAGCCCTGTCTCATGGGCCTGTTTCTGGTCTGACATGCGTTGGGTTCGCCAATTTTGTACTCAACCTTGTACTCGAGGAGAGCAGCGCGGGGTCGAGAGAGGAGTTTGGCGGCTATTCTACGCCCTCGCCGGACTGAAATGTAGGTCGGACACGCCACCCGACGCCACAGGCGCGCTATCATGTGGCGGTCGAAAAGGAGTCAGCATGCCGACCACCCAGCCACTGCCCCTTTCCACCCCCAATCGCAACCTGGTGCGCCTGACTATCGTGCGCGGCATCACCTGGACCGGTTTCCTCGCCGCCATCATCTTCGGCGTCGAGGTGTTGGGCTTCGAGCTCGAAGTCACCGCGGTGATCGGCGTGGTGCTGGTGATGGCGGTGATCAACCTGGCGACCTGGTGGCGCCTGGGGCGCCACCGCGCGGTCACCGACGGCGAATACCTGCTCCACCTGCTGGCCGATGTTGCCGGCCTGACGCTGCTCTTCTACTTCACCGGCGGTGCCAGCAACCCCTTCATCACCTACTACCTGGTACCGGTGACAATCGCCGCTGCCACCCTGCCCTGGCGCTGCGCCTGGATCATCGCCGCCACCTCCATGCTCGGTTACAGCGCGTTGCTGGCCTTCCATCACCCGGTGCCCCAGCTGACCGGTGGCCACGGGCCGACCGCCAGCCTCAACCTCCACGTGCTGGGCATGTGGCTGAACTTCGCCCTTTCGGCGGGCCTGGTGACCTTCTTCATCTACAAGATGGCCCACGCCCTGCGCAGCAGGGAACAGGCGCTGTCGCGGACCCGCGAGGCCGCCCTGCGCAACGAGCAGGTACTCGCCGTGGCCACCCAGGCCGCGGGCACCGCCCACGAACTGGGCACCCCGCTCTCCACCATGGCGGTGCTGCTTTCCGAGATGCGCGAGGAGTTCGGGGACAACCCCATGCTGCAGAAGGATATCGAGCTGCTGCGCCGGCAGGTGGATACCTGCAAGTTGCGGCTGCAGCAGCTGGTGGAGAGCGCCGACCGCCGTCGCATGGGCGAACCACAGATCACCGATGCCGAGCTGTGGCTGGCCGGGGTGATCCAGCGCTGGCTGGTACTGCGCCCGGATGTCAGCCACCGCTTCGAGGTGGCCGAGCATCGAGGGCGGCCCTGGCTGGCAGTCGACACTACCCTGGAGCAGGCGCTGACCAACCTGCTGAACAATGCCGCCGACGCCAGCCCGGAGGACATCATCATCCGCCTGGACTGGCACGCCGACGAGGTCGTGATCGACATCCGTGATCATGGCCCCGGCGTCGCCCTGGGTATCGCCGACCAGCTCGGCGACACCTTCGTCTCCACCAAGAGCAAGGGGATGGGCATCGGCCTGTTCCTGACCCATGCCACCATCAACCGCTTCGGCGGCGGTGTCAGCCTCTACAACCACCCCCAGGGTGGCACCCTGACCGAGGTGGTGCTGCCTCGCAGCGAAGCCAGCGATTGATCCAGCCCTATCACCACCCACCTATAGAGCGAGCCCCCCATGCAAGAGAGTCCCGAACGCCTGCTGATCATCGACGACGACGAGATGTTCTGCCACGTGCTTGACCGTGCCATGACCCGGCGCGGTTACGAGGTGGTGGTCGCCCGGGACGCCCAGGAGGCTCTCTCCCTGGCTCATCAGCACAGCCCCACCCTGGCCACCCTCGACCTCAAGCTCGAGCATGAGTCCGGGCTCAAGCTGCTGCCGGAGCTGCTGGAGGTGGTGCCGGAGTGCCGGGTGGTGATCCTCACCGGCTACTCCAGCATCGCCACGGCCGTGGAAGCGATCAAGCTGGGGGCGGTCAACTACCTGTGCAAGCCGGCCGATGCCGACGAGGTGCTGGCCGCCTTCGACAAGGATGATGGTGACCCGCAGATCGAGGTGGCCGAACAGCCCCCCTCCATCAACCGCATCGCCTGGGAGCATATTCAGAAGGTGCTACAGGAGCACGACGGCAATATCTCCGCCACCGCTCGCGCCCTGGGCATGCACCGCCGCACCCTGCAGCGCAAGCTGGCCAAGCATCCCGTGCGCGAACGCCCGAACGTTGCTGGACGACACGGCTGACACGAGGGTCGCGGCGCAAGCGCCGCCACGCGCAACGGCACCACCGTGCCGGTACATCGCCACCCGTCGCCGGTAGCAACACGCCATCCCGAAAGCTTCGACCGCCCACCACCACACAAACCAACACGGCTTGGACATCGTTCTCTACATCATCGCCGCACTATTGGTATTGACCGGCCTGGCCGGTGCCGTGGTGCCGATACTTCCCGGCATCCCCATGATTTTCGGCGGCCTGTGGCTGGCTGCATGGGTGGACGGCTTTCAGCACGCCGGAGTGTGGACGCTGACCATCATCGCCATCCTGGGTGCGATCGCGATGGCGCTGGACTTCGTTGCCGGAGCCATGGGCGCCAAGCGCGTCGGTGCCAGCAAGCTGGCCATCTGGGGCGCACTCATCGGCACCGTCGTCGGCATGTTCATGGGTATTCCCGGACTCATCCTGGGCCCATTCGTCGGCGCATTGCTGGGAGAACTCCTGACCGGCAACAGCGTACTGCGATCCACCAACGTCAGTATCGGCACGTGGATCGGGATGCTGCTCGGCACATTGGCCAAGCTGGTCCTGTCGTTCATGATGGTCGGGGTGTATCTGGGAATGCTTGTGCTGACATCCTGGGCGTAGAAGCACCCGCACCATCCGCCTGCTGAACGGACACCATCCGCGGCCGCCCATCGACCGCGAAGTCCGTTACCATGGCCGGGTGCGGGAACGATGGTGAAACAGCCTCATGTTCAAAAGTGCAAACCGTGCGGCGACGCACGCCATTGCCGAGGTTGCTGGCTGGCGCATGATACCGGCCCAATGTGTTTCCGGACTGTTGCAGGCCGCCCGTGCCACCAGCAAGGCGTCGCCCCGCTTGTTTCTGCGCGAGATGCTGGCATCCCCTGGCGCCGTAGGTGCCGTATGGCCGAGTTCCCGGAGACTCGCCAAGCGCGTCGCGGCCGCAGTGCCCGTTGCAGGTGACGGTCTGGTCGTGGAACTTGGCGCGGGCACTGGCGTCGTCACCGAAGCGCTCCTGCAACGTGGCGTCCCTACCCACCGCTTGCGCGTGATCGAGCGCTCTCCCACCTTCGTGCAGTGCCTGCGCCAACGTTTTCCGAAAGTCACCGTCGTGCATGGCAACGCGAAGCACTTGGCCGAGCTACTGCCCGAAGGCGCAAACGTCGATGCCATCGTGTCCAGCCTGCCGCTGCGATCCCTCCCTGCCGATGACGTGACCGCCATCGTCGACCAATGGCGCAGCGTCTTGTCGCCCGGGCAAACCATCATCCAGTTCACCTACGCACTGCATGGCCAACCGGACGCCTTGTCACCCGGATTCGCCAGTCGCGAAAACCGGTTCGTATGGGCCAACGTACCGCCCGCCAAGGTCATGGTGTTTGCACGCGACGCGTGAGTCGATGGGTTGCCGCAGGCGCGCCGCCGCCAGCATGCCGATGCACGGACTGCCCGTGTCACATCGAAGGTGACCTGTCAGCGCCTGCTTGCGCGTTCGGCACGCCGCGGTCAGGAATCCTCTCGCGCAACACTCACACAGCACGCACCCTGGCCGTCAATTTCCACACTGACCTCCAACGGCCGACAGCAAACAGCGCAGTCCTCGACGTAGACCTGCGACCCGGCCGGAATGTCCACCACCAGGTTCATGCCCTCCCCGCAGTAGGGACAGGTGACGTGAATGGTGTCCTGAAGCATGCGTGTCACCGGACTGTGTGAAAAGCATTCCCTCGACGTCATGCGTCACGGGGCATGTACGTCACGGAGATGCATGGGCTCGTGGCATTGAATGCGAGTCGACAGTATCCCGGATGGTGAGCATGTGACAATTTACCGCACCCGATACGAGCCAGAACGCTCGCTCACCCACACTTGCTATACCCGCAATTGAGGCAAGTCTGGCACCCGTCCATCAGCACCAGGGCCTTGGTATTGCATTTGCCGCACAATTCGGCGCCGGGCGGGAAGTTGACGGATGTTTCCTCGTCGTCCGATACGTCGTCGCCGGCCGATGAAACAGCGGCGGGTGTGGTGCCACTGGCCGACCCCTGCCCGGCCTCGAAGGCTGCCCGTTTCTCGGCAATCAAGGCACGCTGCGAGTCGCTCATCTCCGGGTCCCTGATGAGCCCGATGGCCTTCATGTGTTGCTCGAGGACCGCGCCGATTTCGGCGACGATGGAGGGCATGTAGACACCACCGGCCTTGAAGTAGCCGCCGCGCGGGTCGAAGACGGCCTTCATTTCCTCGACGACGAAGGTGACGTCGCCACCCTTGCGGAACACCGCGCTCATGATGCGGGTCAGCGCCACGATCCACTGGAAGT
>CAZNHE010000178.1:0-4472 GCA_964572735.1 uncultured Chitinophagales bacterium
TTGAGGCTGTGGGACACACGCGCTAGTGGATGCGAAGCGAAACCATTAGCAACTGTTTCATGCGTCGTCATCGCGCCGCACCGCGGGTGGCCGGAGCATTGAGCTTATGAACAATCTGCGCATCAGTCGGATTGACCTCACTCCATTGTATATCCCCTACAAGCACCCGTTCCACTGGGCAAAGGGGGTCATACATGGCGCCGAAGTCATACTCATCGCCATCCACTCGGAAGGTGGTGTGATCGGATACGGCGAGTGCATCGCCAGCCCAAAAGGTGCAGTCGAAAGTTATCTACGGACTGCCGCCGACCTCTGTACAGGGCGCGATGCATGGCGCAGCGCCGCCCTGATGCAGGAGGTGACGCACAGTCTTTTCCAGGCCTGTGGTACTTGCAGTTCACCTCGGTTTGCGGCACGCATCACCGCTGGTCTTGAAATGGCTATGTGGGACGTCGTAGGCAAGGCAGCGAGCCAGCCCGTACACCACTTTTTCGGAGGGAAGCTGCGTGACCACATTGATTATTTTGGCTTCGCGCAAGGCGAAACCCCCGAGGAAGTTGCTGCCGATGCTCATGCCCTCAAACAGTCCGGGCACAAAGTCATCTACGTGAAAGTTGGCCGTGGCGATACACTCGATATCGAAACGGTGGCCAAGGTGCGGGAGGCTATTGGCGATGCGCGGCTCCGTCTCGATGCAAACGAGAGTTGGAGTGGTGTGGGCGCATTGAAGCTGATCCGCGATTTGACAGCCTTCGATATCGAATTCATCGAACAACCCACTAATTGTGAGAGTATTTCGGCGCTCGCCAGGCTTCGCCAGGCAAGCCCTATTGCTATCGCTGCCGACCAAGCGGTATTCACTCCTTTCGATACCTACGAGTTGTGTCGTCAGGATGCCGCGGACGCAATTGTCATTGGCCTGCACGAGGCGGGTGGATTGCGCAACCTCGCAAAGATAGCCGCGATTGCAGAAGCCGCAGGCCTCGATGTATGCCTGCACGGCCTGTACGAGACGGGGATAACGGCCATCGCGACCAGCCAAGTGGCCGCGACGATACCCAACCTGGATGACGGCAACCAGCATATGACCCGCTTTCTGGAATGGGACATTGTGTCAGCACCCAGTCTGGACTTGGGCGCGAATCAGGGCCGCCTGCCAGTGGCCGATAACCCGGGTTTGGGCTTCGAACTCGATGGAGATGCGGTCGAACGCGCCAATACGTTGTACCTGGAACAGAATGGATGAGAGGTGGTGTGCTTTTCAACCTCCAGGTTTCGTCAAGGATGGCTGCTGCGCTACGGGTTGGTCACCTGATCGATCGTGCTACGGGGGTGGATATAAACGCCTTCCGTACGATCAGCTGGTCAATTCCGGGAAACGCAGATTATTTACCGGCCCTTGACGGCCAGCCAATCTTGGGCTCGCCTCAGCGTGACACAGGGCCATAGTGCCCTGAGGAGAATATTAAATGTCAGACAATAAGCAAGACAAAAACGGCGATGCACGCGAATACGAGCAGTATTTGTTCGAGGAATTGCGTTTGGGTAACATGGACCGGCGCCAGTTTCTCCGACGTGCGTCAGTAGCGGGCATAGCCCTGTCCCTGCTTGGCACAAGTCTTGGCAAGGCTGCCTGGGCAAAGGCAAGCCCCAGTGGTGCGGTAGTTGACAAGACAGCAATTCGCGGGGGAACCCTGCGCTTGGGTTCTGCAGTGCCGACAGCCAATCCGGACCCGGTCTCGGCCAGCAGTCCTGGTGATATCTACACCATACAGCCGTCACTGGAATATCTGTGTTATCCGAATCCGGACTGGACACTCGACCCGCGGCTCGCGACTGGCTGGAGGGCGGTCAATAGCCCCAAGGTGTGGGAGTTTACGATACGTCGGGGCGTCCGTTGGCATGACGGCACGGTATTGACTACAGATGACGTGGTGTCGACATTTGAAAGACTGCTTGACCCTGCCGTAGCTTCCTCGGCAGCATCCGTTTATCGCGGCATTCTCTCGCATGGCAACGTGGAGAAGGTTAGCGACACCTTGGTTCGCTTCCACCTTGATGTGCCGTTCGTGGACTTTCCGTACCTTGTGTCGGCATTTGCTTATCAGTCGGCCATACTCCCCAAGGACTACGAGATTGGGTCCTTCACGAAGGGTGGCATTGGTACCGGGCCGTTCATTCTGAAGACTTATGTGCCGCACCAGCACGCCATTTACAAGGCAAACCCCAATTACTGGGTGAAAGGATTACCTTACCTGGACAGCTTGGAAGTTCGCTACTACGACGGTACGCAGCCCCAGGTCCTGGCCATGCAGGCTGGCGACATTGATATCTACGGCAACCTGCCGATGACCGGTGCCGAAGGGCTCCAGGGCAATCCCAAGATACACATCAGTCAGCATGCCTCCACCAGCTACAGGGCGGTTGCCATGCGTACTGACCAGCCGCCGTTCAACGATAAAAGAGTGCGTCAGGCACTCGCGCTGTGTCTGAACCGTAAGGAACTTACCCACTCCTTGTTCTCCGGCTTGGCGACTATCGCCAATGACAACAACTTTGCACCCTTGTATGTCGATACGGAACTGGCCATCAAGAATGTGCCACAGCGACGACAAGACTACGCCAAGGCAAAGGCATTGCTTGCCGAGGCTGGCCATCCCAACGGCTTTCACGTCACCCTGACCACGGAGAACCTCCTGGAGATCCCGCAGTATGCGGTGGCGATCAAGAACTACTGCCGCCCTGCCGGCATCGACATCGACCTCGATGTCTTGCCCGTCCCCCGGTATTACGGTTCGGGGAGCAACCACCCCTGGTTGGAGGTCCCGCTTGGGATTACGGACTGGGCTGCCCGCGGCACCGCAAGCCAGGCGATCGTTCCCGCGTACATCTGTGGTGCCGAATGGAACTCGGCCCATTGGTGCAACAAGAAGTTTGACAAACTGTTCGCTGACTACAATGCCGAGTTGGACCACAAGAAACGGCAGAAAATGGCCGAAGAGTTGGCCAGGATCGAAAACGACGAGGTCCCAGCGGTAATCAGCTATTGGACAAACGCGCGACGCGCAACACATCTGTTTGTCCACGGGCTGGCTCCGGCTCCCAACTTCTTCATTGACATGAGGGGAGTGTGGACATCGAAGCACACGTGAGTCGTGTCTCCCACGGTCGGCCAAGGATGGCCGGCGCTCGTGCCCAGGCGGTGGGGCTCGCGTGGGTTGTGCTCGTGAACTGAATGCGGAAAATGTGTATTACGAACAAGAAGCTAAATACGCACCCGTGCGACACCATGAATACGTACTGCACGGCACCACATCCGATGATCCCCAAGTGCGTTGAACACGGGTTTCGGGCATGTTGAGATACTTGGCCAAACGATTGGGCCTTGTTGTCATCACCCTCGTGATGGTGTCGATGATGGTGTTTGCCGTTGCGCAAGTTCTGCCCGGGGATGTCGGTCGAACGATCCTTGGCCCCTATGCGAGCGCCCAAGCCGTTGCGACCTTGGATCATCACCTAGGCTTGGATCGGCCGCTTTACATCCGTTATTTGACGTGGGTTGCGGAATTCGTTCATGGCGATTGGGGAAAGTCCTATCTGTTGGATATGCCCGCAAAAACAGTAGTACTCAATCGATTTGGCAACTCACTGATCTTGGCTGGTTTCGCGCTGGTTCTGATTATACCGACGTCAATTGTACTGGGGGTGATCGCAGCGATCAACGAAGGACGGTGGCTGGATCGGGCCATCTCGATTACTGGCCTCTCACTGATCGCTCTGCCGGAGTTCCTAAGCGGCGTGATCTTGCTTGTGCTTTTCGCCATCCAACTTTCGTGGTTTCCCGTATCGTCGCAGGTTCCAACGTCCAATCCGCTGGATTGGATCCGGCAATTATTACTGCCCTCGATACCATTGATGTTCGTCTTGTTTGGCTATATAGCGCGAATGGCTCGGGCTGGCACGGTTGAAGCGCTTGCATCCGGCTATACGAGAACCGCCATCCTGAAGGGATTATCAATGCCTTATGTCCTATGGCACCACGTATTGCGTAATGCATTGCTGCCTACCATTACCGTCATCAGCGTCCAGGCGGGCTATTTGGTCGGTGGCCTCGTTGTGGTGGAGACGCTTTTCCGATATCCAGGCATCGGGAAGCTGATCCTGGACTCAGCCATTGGGCATGACATACCAGTCCTGCAAGCATCGATGATGCTTATTGCCGTATTGTTTACACTGCTGACGCTGACGGCGGACTTATTGTATTTCGCGCTCAGCCCACGTATTCGCCTGTCTGGTGCAGGCTAATTGAGCTGCAAACCTGCGTTTGTTCTATATGTCACCGGCCAGAAAAGTTACAATTCCAGGAGGGCGACAATTTGAATTCACCGCAAGCGTCCGTTGCCAACGTGGACACCACCGGAAATCAAGGCGACGAGCACAACAATAGCGTGGGCGGTCGCCGTCGCCACGCT
>CAZNHE010000179.1:0-4433 GCA_964572735.1 uncultured Chitinophagales bacterium
ATGACAAAAAGCCAATTGCTTGAAATGAACAATGTTGGTATCGTTGTAGAAAACCTCGACAACGCAATCTCCTTTTTCACAGAAATAGGACTGACACTTGAAGGGCGAGCAATGGTTGAAGGCGAATGGTCGGGACGAGTAACAGGACTTAAAGATCAATCCGTAGAAATTGCGATGATGGTTACACCGGACGGACACAGCCGACTTGAACTTTCAAGATTTATAGCACCAGCAACCATTTCTGACCACAGAACAGCACCTGTCAATTCTCTTGGATATCTAAGAATTATGTTCAGGGTCGACAACATTGACGAGCTGGTATCCAGACTTACCAAGAACGGCGCTCAACTTGTTGGCGAAGTGGTTCAGTATGAGAACTCGTATCGGCTTTGTTACATTCGTGGAACAGAAGGACTTTTAATTGGGCTGGCAGAACAACTAAATAACAAATGAGTGCAACGTGAAGAACAATGAACCGTTAACAAGGGTTTTGTGTAATGGCGGCTGACGTTCTTCGTATCAACATTATTGCTAAATTTGAACCGTGTGCTTCGTATCAACGGCAGTGCTAAAATGCCGCCACTACGCCAGGCCCCGAACCATTACCCAGAATTAAAAATGCAATGATAAAACTAATTAAGGTGATTTTATATAAAATACTAGGCTTTAGAAATTATATAAGGCTTTTATATAGGTTATTAGCTTTTTTACTTGATAATGGTTTTATGAAAAAAAATCCGAAATATTATCTGCATCAATTTTCAAGAAGGATAATTTTTCCCGGTGATATAGTTCTTGATATAGGTGCCAATTTAGGGTATTATACAAGATTATACCAAAAATTAGTAGGGAGTAATGGTAAAGTATTTGCCGTAGAACCAGTAGTTCCATTTTATGAAAACTTACAACACTTCCTTGGGAAAAAGGATAATGTAGTTATATGGAATTATGCTTTAGGAAATAGGATAGGAGATGTTGTCTTATCAGTTCCCAAGAAATATGGTTATCTTCGAACCGGTCTGCCTCGAGTTGTAAATTCGAATAACAACCAATTGAAGGAAGATTATTTTATTTTCCAATCAAAGATGACTAAAGGAAGTTTATTATTTTCGGAGATTAAATATCTGGATTATTTAAAAATGGACGTAGAAGGATATGAAATGATTATAATACCAGAGATAGTTGATTTTCTTATTCTAACAAAACCAACCATTCAAGTCGAAATTAGTGAAAAATCTAAAAACATTGTTGAAAAGACACTCTTAAATATTGGATACAAGGCATATTATTATTACCACAATAAAAAGCAACCCAGGCTTATAAAAGCAAAGCCAAAAAACTACAAACAAGACTTCTTTTTTATTCACTCAGAAAAGAAGGATAAATATAAATCTTTAATAGAATAATGAAATTCGTGTAACGGCTCGTTTGGCAAAAAAACTGCTACATATTGTCGAGTAAGGGTTTTGGTATATGACATTGCCTGACAGCGGCTATGCGTCAGGCGGGCACCCGTCTTCATTTGCTGACATCCAATCAATGAGACAGTTTGACCAAATAGTATCAATGTCAAACACCGAACCGCCAACAAGCGGCCCGGTGTTAGCTGTTATACCGGCGACAACTCCATGGGTCTGAGCAGGACTTCAATACTTGTCGCATTTAGTCCCTGTAATTGTCGCAATTACCCTGCAAGCGGCATGGTATTGTTGCCGACATTTGTTTCGTAACTATACCAATCTTGAAAAAGATTTTAAAAAACGAATCAAATGCCATGAGAAAAATAATTGTCCTATCCTTCATTACCTTGGACGGAGTCATGCAGGCACCGGGCGGACCCGAGGAAGACGTGTCGAGCGGCTTTAAATATGGCGGCTGGTGTGCCCCGTATTTTTACGAAACCGACGAAGCTGCCGGTGAGTTTATGGCAAAACGAATGAAGTCTGCAGATCTTCTTTTGGGGCGGAAGACATTCGAGTTTTTTGCTGCCTACTGGCCTGAGCATGCAGATATGTGGCCGGGTATCAACGAGGTTACCAAATATGTCATGAGCAATACTATGGACAGGTCAGATTGGCAAAACTCGGTTTTTCTTAAAAGGGTCGATGACATCAAAAAACTCAAGAATTCAGAAGGCTCCGATATCCAGGTTCACGGCAGCGGCAACCTGACTCAAACGCTACTCAAACATGACCTGGTTGATGAGCTATGGTTGATGATTTTCCCGATCGTGCTCGGTACAGGTAAACGCTTATTCGGTGAGGGCACTATCCCGGCAGCCTTTACGCTGACAGACAGTTTGATTACGCCAAATGGTGTAATTTTCGCCAATTATAAGCGAGCCGGAGAAGTCAAGACAGGTACTATTGGAGTTTAAGAGAAAAAACTTCAGATGTAAAAAAGCCGTGATATACGCACGATGCTTCAGGACAAAAGTGCGAACTGCTAACAGGGTCCTGACGAGGGGAACACAATGCTTCGCCGGAAAGTTTTGTGCATATTTGAACTGTAGTGCTTTGTAAGAATGTGGTGCCCCCCTGCCTTCGTCAGGACGCGGCTCGCTATGCGGCAGTTTACCGGCATCTCACTGCAAAGAATAACCACACAAAATATTTTTACCTTTGAGTGTCCCTTTTGACGAAACCAGATTGTTATTGGGGTGTAGTTCAAACATTCAATAACAATTTAAAATCAACAAAAATGAAAGAGTACATCCTTCTTTTCAGACACGAAAACGCAAACGGCAAGGTTTCACCAGAACAAATTCAGCAATGGATGAAACAGCAAATGGACTGGGTAAACAGCATTGCTGCAAAAAACAAATTTGTAAGCGGCACAGGACTGTTATTTGACGATGCCAAAGTAGTTAATCACAAAAAGTTCGTTACAAATGGTCCCTTTGGCGACATCAAAGAAACGCTTGGCGGCTACATCATTGTAAAAGCAGAATCGGCGGACGAAGCAGCAGAGTTTGCAAAAGGTGCACCGATTTTACAAGGCGAAGGCAATACCGTAGAAGTGCGACAGATTGTAACACATTAAAGTTAAAATAAAGCCTCCCCTGAAAGGTCGGGGCTTTATAACTAAAAAATGAATGAAACCGATATAATTCCTCATCTATTTAAGACAGAATACAGCAAAATGGTATCTGTCCTTACCAGGTCATTTGGTCTCGACCATATTGAAACAGCAGAAGATATTGTCAGCGAAACCTTTTTGTCGGCACTTGATAATTGGTCGTATAAAGGAAAGCCCGAAAATCCAACGGCCTGGCTTTATATCGTTGCAAAAAACAAACTGAAAAATCATCTTACCCGAAATCATACTCTCAACAAGATTGTATCCAGACAATTAACCGGTAAAAGTCCACTTGACGAAATCAGGATTGACTTTTCGTACAAAAACATCTCGGATAGTCAGCTTCAAATGCTTTTTGCGGTATGCCATCCGTCTATTTCAGCAGAAGCACAAATCTGTCTGGCGTTACGAATACTTTGCGGATTAGGATTAAATGAAATTGCAGATGCGTTTTTATCCAACAAAGAGACTATTCACAAAAGATTGCAGCGGGCGAAACAGAAGCTTCGTTCGGAAAATATTAGAATGGAAATGCCTGATAGTAAGGAAATCAATGAACGATTAGATACTGTTTTACAAACAATATATCTATTATTCAGTGAGGGCTATTACTCCGAAAGCAACAATTCTATTGTCCGAAAAGAACTCTGTATTGAAGCATTAAATCTGGCCTATTTACTGTTGGGCAATCCGCTAACCAACAACCACGCTACCAATGCTTTAATGTCGTTAATGTGCTTCCACGCTTCACGTTTGGAAGCAAGACAATCGGAAAACGAAAACATTGTGTTGTATGATGACCAGGACAGGAGGCTTTGGGATACGGAATTTATTGAGAAGGGATTTCATTATTTACAGCAAGCCTCCAAATGGGAAATAACATCAACATATTACATTGAAGCAAGTATCGCCTATTGGCACACGGTTGATAACAGCAATCCTGACAAGTGGACAAGCATTTTGAAATTGTATGACGTTTTATTATCAGCCAATAATTCCCCGATAGTAGCCTTAAACAGAATTTGGGCATTTTCAAAAGTTCACGGAAATTCATCAGCCATAGAGGAAGCTGAAAAGCTGGACATAAAAAAGAATCATTTTTATTTCATTCTTCTGGCAGAATTATACAAACATAATGACACTGGAAAAACAACCGGCTATTTGACAAAGGCACTCCATCTTTGCAAGACAGATACGGAAAAAGAAATGATACGAAAGCAAATCAGTAAACTAAATAAAAAGCCGACTGCATAGCAGGAGTTTTGTAATGGTGAGTAAAGTGCTTCGTATCAATAGCAGTGCTGAAATGTCGCCACTACACAGGCCCCGAGTCGTTGACTGTTATTGCAGGTATC
>CAZNHE010000180.1:0-4387 GCA_964572735.1 uncultured Chitinophagales bacterium
CTCGGGCGGATGTCTGCAGGCTTCCGGAAGCAGGTGTCTTTTGATGCCTCCCATTTGTCTTCGGGCGTGTATTTGTATCGTTTCTCCGCCCATGCTGCATCCAAAGTATATTCCGGTATGGGGAAAATGACTTTGATTAAATAACAGACGGCCCAATCATCAGTAAAAAAAAGCCCCTTGATTATTAGAGGGGCTTTTTTTGTTTGACGAACGCAGGCCGGACAACCGGCCTTGTAGATACGGGCGCGGTCACAAAAAGGATTCAGCGAAATACTCAATAACCGGTGAATGACGCACAATTCTGAACAGGTGCTGCCGGATGTTGAGCGCTGATTATTGATTCAGCCGGAGACGTCCGGTGTTACGGAAGTGGATTGAAAGAGGACAAGGTCGTCCTTCTCTTCCCTGAAATGGGGGCTCTCCGATTGGATATAACGATCGATAATGGCCTTGCTTCTCCTCGTATCGATATGTGCCCCAAGCCTCATCAGCATCGTGTATAACCCGAGGTGAACCCGCGACGCATATATGAAATGGCGGGAACCGAGGGGTTCTTCGAACGCGGTGGCTTCCCTGATAAACCGGGCTATTTCTTCCTGAAAATCTGCATTGTCAAAGTCAAAAAGATCCCGGGTATAAGGTTTGGTAAAAGCTCGTCCGAAATTACGGAAAAAGTCGAAGTTCCTCTCATTATTTTCCTGCAGGCTGTCTCGTTTGTAATCAAGAATCTCAAGTCTGTGGAACAGTTCCCTCAGCTCGGGCTCATTATCATTCAGGTGCGCCGGAACCGCATACATATAATAGAAGAAAAAATCCCTGGGGAAGGTTTTTGTACATCCGAAATCGACTACCCCCAGTTTTTTGTCGGGTGTGAACAAGAAGTTACCCGGATGCGCATCAGCGTGAATCGTGTGTGCTTCATTGATCTGATCATGAAAGAAATCCCACATCAGCTGTCCGAAATAGTCCCTTTCCTCCTGATCGGGGTTCTGCTCAAGAAATTCCTCCAGATGTTGCCCTTCGACGAAGCGCATGGTCAGGACCTTGTCCGTAGAGTAATCGGGATGCCAGCGCGGAGTAATCAGGTGATCGCTGGTGTATCGTTCGGCAAAGAATTCGATTTGCCGCCCTTCATGGAGATAATCGGTTTCTTCCAGGAGTTTGCTTTTTATTTCCGCCATGTACTCGCTTATGTCGCCTTTCACGATCCGGCTAAAAAGCATACGTGCCATCGACAGATCCGAGGAAATCGTTTCACGGATGTTGGGGTACTGGATCTTGACGGCCACCTTTTCACCCGTCTTCAATACTCCCTGGTGCACCTGCCCGAGCGAAGCTGCTGCAAGAGCCTCCGGATTGAACGACTCGAATAATTCTTCCGGATATTTCCCCAGTTCATTCTTTATGATGCGCCGTATCAGGGTTCTGTTGATCGGCGGAACCCGGTACTGGGCCTGGCTCATCATCGTGATATATTCGTCGGGAAGCAGCCCGCTGTAATCCATGCTCATTGACTGGGCTATTTTCAGGGCCGTCCCTCTCAAACGGGTAAATTCATTATAAATCGCAGCCGCGTTCTTCTCGTTAAGCCGCTTTTTCCGGCCTTCATCCCCGTCTTTGGCGACCAGTTTGTTCAAATGATATTTGGCATAGTTCGTTCCGACCTTGAGGCCTGCCTTGGCAAAACGACCGCCACGGCCAAACTTACCGGAAGGAAAGTCACTCATGGGAGACTATTTTTATGAAAAACCGTTTTACGAAATCCGGAAGAAGGATACAGGATCGAAACCGGTCGTCCCTGCCGAGAAAAGAAAGCAGGTCGAGGATTTTATCGGGTACCGGATTGGTCAGAGCTGAGTCCAGCAATGAAGTCAGTTTATCAACCAGAGCCAGGGTTCGTTCATTATTCTCACTCTCGTCACTCATCCGGTACGCCACTATCCACAAAGTCATACGCGCCAGCAACACCGGAAGCGGCTTTCCGGCAAGCCGCTTGTTGAAAGAAGGAATACGCTCGTCGCCTTCGATATAAGAACGATAAAGCTCTTCCATCTTCTCCTGAAAAGCCGTCCTGATCACCGCATGATAAATAAACCTGCGGTAAGTAAGTTCCACGAAATCGGCCTGTTCGTCCAGGATGTCGAAAAGTGTATATATAAGGTTAGAGATTTTTTCTGCAGCGGAGAACGACGGAAAATCAGGAACCTCTCTGGTCATCTCTTCATACTGTTCCATAGCCCATTCGTAATAAAAACGAATGACCGCAAATTTACTTTCAAAATGATGATAAAATTCACCCGGTGTGATGCCCGCTTCCTCCGCGAGGGCAGTCGCGGTGAATCGCCTGCGTTCAGTGGTATAAACCCGGATTGCAGCATCCAACACTCTGAGCTCGACATTTTGCCCCTGTTCTGCCATAAGTAAAAATCTTCAGATCTGTGAACCTCGTCAGTCTTTCATCCCGGCTGACATATGTCCGTATTTTTCTCTTCAAAAAAAGCCGGACAGAGCGGCCCCTTACATTATTTTATATCTAAAACGAAAGGCCGATACATTTAGTTTGACCGATTTTTTAACCCGGCAGGATGGATTTATTACTGCCTTCACGGTTGCCGAACCGGATATCCAATGAAAAGTTTTGGGAATCATCCCATTAGATATTTTCAGGTTGACAGACTCCCTTCAATTTGATATCGTTTATAGATGCGAGTTGGTAACGAAACTTCGTCGTGATTGAGCAATGAATAACAACGGAAACAGTGCTTTTTGGCGGGACGTACTGGATTATGTTCCGTACGTAACCCTTCTTTTTTTGATTGAAGAAGACGAAAGCGCGCATCTTATTTTTGCGAATCGGGAGGTACAGAAGCAATTATCGTATCAGCCGCAAGATTACGTGCTGGAAGGAGAATCGGATTCCGGCGTCCGGGACGATCTGAGCCGGCTGACGGACCGGATCGTCCGGCTTGATCCTGAAAATCCACCCCTGGAGCATCGAAGATGCAGCCTTCATGACCGCCAGGGAAATTTACGCTGGTATACCTTTGATTTTCGGCTTTTCCAGACTCGTGTAGGCGGGACGGGTATGATCCTCGTTTTGCTGACTCCCGATTCCGGGCCGGCTTCTGATCCTGCCGCACCCCTGCCTGACAAATTCTTTTGGAACGAAACAATATGGCAATCAGAGGTAATGCAGTCTATTCTGGATAAAATTCTGGAACATCCCGTTCGGGAGGGCAACCTGCTCATCCGCGGAGAAAAAGGAACGGGCCGCCATACCCTGGCGCGTTATCTGTCGGCCCGCCTGTCTTCCGGGGAAGATGAGGTATGCGCTATACGTCTGGCAGCCGACGGTGAGACGCAGCGCGGGCAATTGTTCGGAACGGAAAATCCGGCGGAGAAACCGAAATGGGAGGAAAGCTCGTCACTGTGTGTGGTTTTATCGGATGTGGCGGATCTCAGTACGTCAAATATACAACAGCTGGCCGGGCGCATCCGGCAGCGCAGAGAAAAGAAGCGGTTCACCCGGATTATCGCCGTTTCGCAGGCACCGATGGAAACGATCGTTGACCGGTTGGGGTCATTCTATTATGAATTAAATTTTTATCCTGTTCTGATGCCTCCTCTTAAACATCGGAAGGAAGATGTTCGTCTTATCTCCAGGCAATGGCTAAGGCGCGCGGCGAAGATCGTGGGCATTGAGCGGCTTGAAATTCCCGGCGAAGAATTGGATAAGCTGGAGTCGTACGAATGGCCGGGACAGTTCCCGGAGTTGTTTACGGTTTTACGGCGGGCGTTATTCTCGGAAGAAGATGGAGTCGTACGCATAAAAACGAACCCATTAAAAAAAGGTACCCGGAAGGAGGCGTCGGGAGTTCTTCCATTCGATGAGATGAATCGCCGGTATCTTGAAAAAGTGCTGGAGATCACAGGGGGCAGGATTTATGGAAAAGATGGTGCGGCTGAACTTCTCGGCCTCAAGCCAACTACTCTTCAGAGCAAGTTGAAGAAGCTTGGGGTGAAATAGAAAAACATTTCAGGAGAATGAGGAATTTTGTATGGGGGATGGAAGGCAGGTATTATCAGAATGATAACACAGAAAAGGTACTTATTTGTTTGTAATCCACGGACAAAATAGAATACTAAAAGATCAATTTAGGATTGACAGGGATAGGGAGAAAGTGTTATACTGTGAGTCTGTCACGGAAGTGATGGGAAGTTCTTTGTAAGAGTGGGAAATGAACAAATCGCACAGCGAGTCCCGGGGTCAATTCCGGGGAGAGAAGAAGCCAGGGGTCGGGATCAGGCGGAAAGAAGTAGAAGAAGGAAGAGACAATGGAGAGTTTGATCCTGGCTCAGGACGAACGCTGGCGGCGGGCTTAACACA
>CAZNHE010000181.1:0-800 GCA_964572735.1 uncultured Chitinophagales bacterium
TCATTGTGCACGTATCCAACTTTCGGAAAGTGAAGCGGGTCGGGGATGTGATACATGTATTCCACAAGGTGCTTGAAAGCGGCATCCCTGCCAAATTGTTGCTGGTCGGCGACGGTCCCGACCGCCAGCATGCCGAAGAAACCTGCCGTGAACTGGATATTTGTAAGGACGTTCGTTTCCTCGGTAAGCAGGAAAAAGTGGAAGAGATACTGTCCATTGCCGATCTGTTCGTCATTCCTTCCGGATCGGAGACTTTCGGGCTGGCCGCCCTTGAAGCCATGAGCTGCGGAGTCCCGGTGATCAGTTCAAATATCGGGGGGCTGCCGGAACTGAATATCCAGGGAGAGACCGGCTTTTTGTGTGATCTGGGTGATGTCGATGCGATGTCGGATTATGCCATCAGGATTTTAAGAGATGCCGACCTGCGTAAGGAAATGTCGAAAAGGGCACGTGAAAGAGCCATGCAGTTCGAACAAAACCGGATCATTGATGAATATGAGTCCTATTACGAAGAAGTAAGGGAACATATGGGACTGAAAGTGTGAAAGGGGAAGGAATTTTCCAGAGTTGCCGCGCACTTTCAAAGTACGTGATAACTGACGACATCTTCCCGCCGGGAAGGCTTTCCACCCCATAAATGTCCGATTCAACGCTCGCCGGACACCCCTGTAGGTCCCCTCAAGGGGACGAAGAGATATGATGAGGCACGGCCTGCCTTTTCCCTCCCTTGAGGGAGGCGCAGGTGGGTGTTGGAAGAGCGGCTAATGGTGGCATAGAGCCTGTGGAAGGGCAGGGCCTGA
>CAZNHE010000181.1:900-4342 GCA_964572735.1 uncultured Chitinophagales bacterium
CCGGATCCGGAGGGTTTCTTTCAGAACAAGGAGTAACGATTTGTGGTTTGGGAGCCTGGTTTTCGGTTCAAACCACGACTGCCGGATGCCAACGCACGTGGGACACCCCTGTAGGTCCCCTCAAGGGGACGTATCTGCTTGTTGTTTGGCAGCAAGTTGCCTTTCCCCTCCCTTGAGGGAGGTGCAGGTGGGTGTTGGAAGAGCGGCTAATGGTGGCATAGGGCCTGTGGAAAGGCAGGGCCTGACCGGATCCGGAGGGTTTCTTTCAGAACAAGGAGTAACGATTTGTGGTTTGGGAGCTTGGTTTTCGGTTCAAACCACGACTGCCGGATGCCAACGCTCGTCGGACACCCCTATGGTCCCCTCAAGGGGACGAAGATGTAGCATTCACTCTGTCAGATAAGCAACAATATCGTCCCAATGCGAAAAGACAGCATGTGCATGATGATTTTCAGTGGACCGGCCTGAGACACCGGTATAAAGAATGGCCTGCATCCCCGCATTACAGGCTCCGGCAATATCCGTCTGTTCCATGTCTCCGATATGAGTCGAATTTTCAGGGACAGCTCCCGCTGACTTCATAACCGTCTGGAAAGCCTTCACATTAGGTTTGCTGTAGCCGGTTTCGTCGCTGAACACAAAACTATCGAAGTAATCAGCCAGTTCCTTTTGTTTCAGATAATTACGCAGCGTTCGTCCTGACGTGTACATGGTATCGGAAATGACAGCCAAAGTATGATTTTGGGCCAGTATTGGAACGGCTTTGCTCACTCCGTCGGCAAGTTCCGGAGGTGCCTCCAGAAGGGATTGTTCAAAGGTTTCTTCCAGGCTTGCGAATTCTTCTTCGGAAAACGATAGAGATAGCCGGTCCGCTACTATTTTGAGTAATTCCGGACAAGTGAGTGTCCGTTGCTGGCCGAGCCATATTTCATCAAAAACCTCTGACACGTGCGAAAAGGCCCTGATAATCCGATCCTCCGGGATTTCCTTTCCCTGTTGTCGTGCAAATTTCTGGATAGCTTTGATCCGGATATGATGGCGTTCCCGACCGTTGGTTTTTCCTTTAACCAGGGTGTTCCAGAAATCGATACTGACCAGTGACGGCTCTTTTTTCATGAGGATAATTCCTCTGATTTGATGTCCTCGACAGCATCGAGCAACCGGTCATATGTTTTGATTTTGTGGCGCCTGAGCCAGGAATGATTCTGGGTGGCTTCAAAGCGTGAACGGATGAATAAAGGCCTTAATCCTAATTTTATCGCAGGTTGCAGATCGCTCACTTTATCGCCTGCCATGCAGCTTTGCGACAAATCGAGATCGTATTCGTCGCGTGCTTTCTCGAAATAAGCGGTACCCGGCTTCCGGAAATCAAGAAGTTCGGGTTCATGATCTTCGTGAAATTCCGGATGCCAGGGCGCCGTATACCACTTTTTGATATGAACGCTGTGTTTTGCCAGTTGTCCGTCCACCCAGTTGTGCAGCCGGTCGACATCCTCCATCCTGAAATACCCTCTGGCAACTCCCGACTGATTAGTGACTACAAAAATGAGGTAACCCTGATCACGGATATGCTGCAGAGCTTTGATGGCCCCGTCGCACCAGGTCCAGTCCTCAATACGATGGACGTAATCGTAGTCGACATTGAGGGTGCCGTCGCGATCCAGAAAAAAAGCCTTGTGTGGCATAAAAAAGTTGAGAGTTGAGAGTTGAAGATTGAAAATTGCAGATTTTGATCAAAGATACCATTTTTGCCAGTGGCAGTCAGCAAGCAGGCAGTCAGCTCCTGATAGCCGACAATTAACTCCCCATTGTGATAAACCGCCAGTTTGGCTAATTTTCCCCCGAAACGAAATCAGAGCAAGTTCTTGAAACCAGTCCAAATCATATCCGGGGAAGAACTGGACCGCACTTACCGGCGGCTGGCTCATCAATTTGTAGAGCCTCACGACGATTTCGGCAATCTGGCTGTTGTGGGTATGCAGACCCGCGGTGTTCCCATTGCCCGGCGCATCCTCAGCCATATCCATGAATATTACCAGGCAGAACTGCCTTTTGGGGTGTTGGATGTCACCTTTTACCGGGATGATTTTCGTACCGCCCTGAAAATGCCCGCGGTCAAAATCACGGAGATTCCATTTGATATTTATGGCAAGGATCTGGTTCTGGTTGATGACGTGCTTTACACCGGACGAACGGTACGCTCGGCCATGGATGCCCTCACCGGTTACGGGCGTCCTAAAAGTATCCGGTTCTGCTGCATGGTCGATCGCGGCCACCGTGAGCTGCCGATCAATGCAGATTATATAGGCGTGACGATCCCGACCCACGTCAATGAGGAAGTCCGCGTGCACGTAGCCGAACTTGACGGCGACGACGCAGTCTATCTGATCGAAAACCCCAATCAACCGGAAACAGCGGAGGCTGCTCCATGACCGACAGCGATTCCACGTACGTTTTTCCGCACCGGCATCTGTTGGGCCTGCGTAATTACTCCGCCGATGACATCCGGTACGTGATCGGGCAGGCACGCCATTTCCGGGAGATCCTTGACCGGCCGGTTCCCAAAGTGCCGACTCTGCGCGACAAAACGATCGTCAACCTTTTTTACGAAAACAGTACGCGGACCCGTATTTCCTTTGAGCTTGCCCAGAAACGCATGGGCGCCGACGTGGTCAATTTTTCAACGGGTTCCTCCAGTACAAAGAAAGGAGAGTCGCTCAAAGACACGATACGCAACATCGAATCGATGAAGATCGAGATGGTGGTGGTCAGGCATAAGAGTCCGGGTGTTCCGCATTATCTCACGCGCTGTGTCTCTGCGGCCATCATCAACGCGGGCGACGGGGCACACGAACACCCGACGCAGGCACTGCTCGACCTGTTCACGATGCGGCAGTATTATGACCGGATTGAAGGACTGAAAGTGGCAATTATCGGGGACATCACGCACAGCCGGGTGGTTCGCTCCAATGTCATCGGACTGAGGAAGCTGGGGGCGAATGTGGTATTATGCGGACCCAAAACCCTGATGCCGCTGCATGTCGGGGAGCTTGGAGCCGACATTTCTTACGACCTGGACGAAACGCTGGCCTGGTGCGATGTAGCGATGGCACTGCGCATCCAGTTAGAGCGCCAGGACAAGGGGCTATTCCCAAGCCTGCGTGAATATCATGAACGGTTCGGTATCAAAAGAGAGCATCTGGAGAAATACCCCGATTTCCGGATCATGCACCCGGGGCCCATCAACCGGGGCGTGGAAATGGAAAGCGAAGTCGCCGACAGCGAGCGGGCGGTCATCCTAAACCAGGTAACCAACGGCGTAGCCGTTCGGATGGCCGTACTGTATTTGCTGTCGGGCGGGGCGAGAGTGTGAAGAGAGGTGACCGCCTTATCCTCCCTTGAGGGAGGCCAGGTGGGTGTTCTTCGCCCGCTAATAAAGTGT
>CAZNHE010000182.1:0-1276 GCA_964572735.1 uncultured Chitinophagales bacterium
TGCCCGATGCTGAGGTATTAGGACCTTTCCAGGGCATTTTTAAGTTTAATTTGCAGGCACCTTACAGAAAGATGTCCCGCTTTTATCTCATCTTATAAATCCCTATTGTTCAGCTTTCTTTAAAATGAGTTGAAGCGATCCGGTAAACGGTTCGATGCCGGAGCTGAAGGTTTTAGTTCTGCGAGACAATGGATTTGATACGAGATGCACCCATAGGGATTTTCGATTCGGGGATAGGCGGCTTAACGGTTGCCAAGGCGGTGATGGAAACGTTGCCGGGAGAGAATATCATTTATTTCGGCGACACGGCACGTGTACCGTATGGTATAAAATCAGCAGAAACCATTCGTTCCTACGCTCTTGAAATCGCGGGTTTCCTTATTAAGAAAAAGGTAAAGATGATCCTTATTGCCTGTAATACAGTTTCGGCGGCGGCAGAAGATGACGTGGTGGAACTGGCCGGGAGATCCGGTATCCCTGTTCTGGGCGTGGTCAAAGCCGGTGCGCGTGCGGCGAATGAGGTGACCCGTAACCACAGCCAGGTCGGGGTGATCGGAACGCTGGCAACAATCAACTCCGGGACTTACGAGACGGCTCTGCACGAGCTTGATCCGGGCATTTCGGTTTACTCAAAAGCATGTCCGTTGTTGGTTCCCCTGGCTGAGGAAGGCTGGCTGGATAACCGGGTTGCCCGGCAAACGCTTGAGATCTATCTTGACGATTTCAGGAATCTGAAGCTGGACGCCCTTATTCTGGGATGTACCCATTATCCGCTGTTCAAACCGCTCATCCGGGAGGTGCTGAATGATTCCGGTGTGGAAATTGTGGATTCCGCCGTTTCTATTGCCGGAATGGCTCATAGAAAACTGGGGCAGCTTGACCTGTTGAATGATGGGCAAGACGGGCAGTTCGAGTGCTATGTGAGTGATAAACCTCAGCGGTTTCAACAACTGGCAAAATTATTCCTCGGGCGAAAGATGAAACGGGTTGATATCGTTTCAATGCCCTGATAATCGGCTAAATTAAGATTGAAGGTTGAAGATTACAGGTTACAATTGAAGATTGGATATTGTGCGTTGAGCACTGAAAATTAAGAAACCGAAAGATGGAAATTTTACGCTGAAATTGAGGTTAAGGTTGGGGTAAAAACAAAGGTTAAGGTTAAGAATCATCCCAAAATGAGGTTGACAAACCATTCTTTATAATCCATTTTTCGATCAACGATCAACGATCAACGATCAACGATCAACGATCAACGATCAACGATCAACGATCA
>CAZNHE010000182.1:1376-4225 GCA_964572735.1 uncultured Chitinophagales bacterium
GGGTTAGATTAAAGTTAAGATTTATTCTGAATAAGATTGACAGGTTATTAATCCTGAACCATCTTTACCTGCTGCCTGTCTTTTCTTTTCGAACAGACAAATAGTATTTTCAAAATCCAGAAGTGTTTAAAGCACCCGGAGTGCCTGAAGGCGCAATTCCGATTTTGAGTATTTCAGGCACTTCAAACTTCAAGTACTCATAGTTATATGGCCACAAAGTCGACCACAGAAACACCATTAATGCGCCAGTATCGCGAGATTAAGCAGAAGTACCCGGGTACAGTGTTGTTGTTCCGGGTTGGGGATTTCTATGAGACTTTTCTGGAGGATGCCGTTCTGGTGAGCAAGGAGCTGGGCATCACCCTTACCAAACGCAATAATGGCGGAGACCAGACTCCTCTGGCCGGGTTCCCGTATCATGCGATCGATACGTATCTGCCTAAACTGATCCGCCGTGGGCACCGGGTGGCGGTCTGCGAGCAAACCCAGAATCCGTCTGAGGCCAAGGCGCAGAAGAAGATCGTCGAACGGGATGTCACCGAAATTATGACACCCGGCGTCACTCTTTCCGATAAACTGCTCGATCACAAGCGAAATAACTATATCTGTGCGATTCAACAGGCGGGGAGCACCGTTGGTGTGGCTTTTTCGGATATTTCAACCGGTGAATTTGGGTTGACCCAGGTTGAGGAAAGCGATCTCCGGGAATTGCTTCAGAGTATTCAGCCCGCGGAGATCCTGCTTCCTAATAAGCTCAAAAAGAGCATTCCCGATACACTCAAAGGATATGTGATCACTCATATCGACGATTGGGTTTTCGAGGGAGATTACGGCTATAACTTGTTGATCGAGCACTTCAGAACGCATTCGCTCAAAGGGTTCGGGGTAGAGGAACTGAAGATGGCGCACATCGCAGCCGGCGCTATGCTTCATTATTTCCAGGAAACTCAAAAATCTTCACTGGGTCATCTCAGGCGCCTGTATGCGTTTGAGAACTCCGAATATATGATGCTTGATCCGTCGACCAAGCGAAACCTGGAACTGATCTCAAGCATGCAGGAAGGCGGTACAGAGGGAACGCTGATTTCCATCCTTGACGAAACATGTACGGCCATGGGCGGGCGGTTGCTGCGCCGGTGGGTGATGCGTCCGCTCAAGCGTCTCAAGCCGATTGAAAAACGCCTGAATGCGGTTGAAGCGTTGAATATCCGGCATGAGACGCGGCGTCAGCTTCGGGAGGAACTGGAACAGGTCGGAGACCTCGAACGGTTGATTTCGCGAATTTGTGTTGGTCGAACGAATGCCCGCGATATGCGCCAGTTGCAGCTTTCCCTGGCACAGGTGCCGCGCCTGCGGATGGTAATCAATGAATTGGAGGAACCGATGCTGACCGGCATCCGCGACCGGCTTAAATCGCTGGCCGAAGTGCAGGATCGTATCGGCCGGGCCATTGTGGATGATCCTCCGGCAGGTTTGCGCGACGGAGGCTTCATACGCGGGGAGTATTCCCGGGAGCTGGATGATCTGCGGGATATTGCCCGGAACGGAAAGCAGTACATCGCCAGAACTCAGAAGGAATTGTCGGCGAAAACAGGCATCTCATCGTTGAAACTGGGTTATAATAAAGTATTTGGATACTATATTGAGGTGACAAACGCGCACAAGAATAAGGTCCCTGATAGTTTCATCAGAAAACAGACCCTGGTAAATGCAGAGCGTTATATCACCCCCGAATTGAAGGAAATTGAGGAGAAGATTCTTTCGGCCGAAGAGAGGATAAGTACACTTGAGTACGATTTGTTCCAGGAATTGCAGGCTTATGTTGCCGAATATGCCGAACCGATCCAGGATCTGGCCCATGCAGTAGCCGAACTCGATTGTCTGCAAAGCCTGGCCGAGGTGGCCTTTCGATACAATTACGTGAAACCCGCGGTAGGAGATGATGACCGGATTGAAATTGTGAAGGGGCGCCATCCGGTCGTGGAGCGGTCGCTTCCGATGGGAGAGCCGTTTATTCCGAATGATATCCGTCTGGATAACCGGTCGGAACAGATTCTGATCATCACGGGTCCGAATATGGCGGGGAAAAGTATCGTGTTGCGTCAGACCGGGCTGATTACGCTGCTGGCCCAGGTAGGGAGTTTTGTCCCGGCGGAAGAGGCACACATTGGCCTGGTCGACAAGATATTTACACGTGTCGGTGCCTCCGACAACCTGGCGGCAGGAGAGAGTACGTTTCTTGTGGAAATGAACGAGGCAGCCAACATCCTGAACAATGCCACCCCGAAATCATTGATCCTGCTGGATGAGGTAGGTCGCGGAACCAGTACCTTTGATGGATTGAGTATCGCCTGGTCACTGGCGGAGTACCTACATAACCAATCCGCTGTGGCTGCCAAGACGCTTTTTGCCACACACTATCACGAACTAAACGAGCTGGAAACCCTGTACGAGCGCATTGTTAACTATAATGTGCAGGTTCGCGAACACGGAGGGAAAGTGATTTTCCTGCGGAAGCTGGTCCGGGGAGGGGCGGATCACAGTTACGGCATTCAGGTAGCCGGCATGGCGGGCCTGCCGTCGATCGTTGTTGAACGCGCCCGTGAGATTTTGCACAACCTGGAAAGCCACAGCCTGGATATCACCGATTCCAATGGGACACTGACGAAGGGAGCAAACAAACAGTCGGCGCGAAAGGCTGTTGGGCAGCTTGAAAGGCAGGATCCCATCCCGCAGCTTTCGTTATTCGGCGGGCAGGTAGATCCCCGGCTGGAAAATGTAAAGGAACGGCTGGAAGCCTGCGATCCCAACCGTATGTCGCCCATCGAATCGTTACTGCTGCTGGCAGA
>CAZNHE010000183.1:0-4202 GCA_964572735.1 uncultured Chitinophagales bacterium
GCAATATATCTATCCTAAATGCTAATGATCCCAAACAATATAGCTACAACTATCGTCTGAACATCTTTCGAATACCCAATAAGCTCAAGTATCTTGTTTCGGGCAAAATAAACCCGGTTTTGTTGAATCTATATGCTCCTCTCAGTCATGGTCCGGTTCAGTTTTATCATCATTTTAATCAGGTAAATATATCATCCCGGCCTTTCATAACCACCTTTGAAACGAGTGTGCCTTACTGGACGCGATCTGCCGCTTATGCAAGAAGGGCAGCTGATTATGGAATCAGACAAATAGCAGACAAACGGTGTATTGCCCTGATCGCCATATCGCATCGTGCCGAGAAATTGCAAAAAAAATTAATCGAGGAGTATTATCCTGAATATCGGCCCGTACTTGATAAGCTTGTTCATATCCCCCCTCCCCAGACCACTCTTTTTAAAGAAATAGCGGACAAACCAATTACTGATGATAAACTCATACGTTTTACGATTGTAGGATCTCAATTTTTCACAAAAGGGGGCTATGCCATCCTTCAGACTTTTTCTGATCTGTTCGACGAAGGATTACCTATTCACCTTACTATCATCAGTACCTTTAATGATCCGGGTGTGCCAACCAAGCTTCGGAATCACTATTACAGCTATCTGGAATATTTCCTGAAAAAACATGCATCAAGAATAACCTATTACCCATCTCTGCCTAATGATCAGGTCCTGGATATCTTGAAAACAACGGACATAGGGTTGTTACCAAGCGTAAGCGAATCCTATGGTTATTCGGTGCTTGAACAACAAGCCGCCGGATGTCCGGTTATTACGACTGATATCGAAGCACTTAAGGAAACCAACAATTCGGAATGCGGCTGGATAATAGAATTGCCTGAAGAATGGCAAAATTCGAATTATAACCTACGAAACATGGATAAAGTAAATAATATTATTTATCCTTGCTTATCCAAGATGATCCGCGATATAGTAGCACACCCCGAACAAATCCGGATTCGCGGGATGCGTTCTTTCGAACGTATCCGACAATGCCATGATCCGGATAAGATCGCTAATAGAATAGAGAAGACTTATCGTGAAGCCCTACATTATGGATGAAGTGTGAAAGGAATTTTAAAAGATGACATCCTTAATCCTTAACATCCGAATTCGCCAAGTCTATTAGCTGATAGGAAAGATATCCCTTATTTAATAAGAGTCATCTTCTTTATATAATTATTTTGGCCGGTGGTTAACCGGTAAATGTACACCCCGCTCGCTAAATTGGATCCATCGAAGATTATATTGTGACTGCCGGCAGACATGGCTTTATTTTCCAGAGGTATTGATACCAGACGACCGAGTATATCGAATACCTTCATGGTCACCACAGAAGCCTTATTCAATGCGAATCCTATATTTGTGGTGGGATTAAAAGGATTCGGGTAATTTTGTTTCAATTCGATTTTTGCGGGAAGATTGCTGCCCGAAGTCCCTTCGATGGGCGTGGAATTATCATTGATTGCTTTTGCCAGAGAAGATGCGATCGTATAGGTTACCGAAGTCTGCTTTGGCATCAATTGAGTCGTACCGGAAGTTCCATCCAGAAGATCTATCAGGACATTCTGAGTGATCGCAGCTGACTGATAGGTAATCCGTCTTACAGATGTGAGTTTAAGGTGAACAGGACGTGCAAAGTTTATTACAACAGAGCCCTTAAACCGGTTTATTCTGACTGCGCTTACATCAGACGTCAATGTTGTACTTCCATCCTCCCACGTATCTCCAACCTTAAAGTCAACAGTAGCCGTTTTGCTTTTACTCATGTAGTAATAACTCCCCAAATACAGGGGAATAGTTTCCCAAAGTTCTTTTACCTGGTCTTTTCCGTCGGAAGTGAGTGTGCTTGTAATCGTTACTCCGGAAGCATCAATTTTGAACTCTCTTTTGTAATTGACCTGCCCGGTGATGGCATCATTTGGGGCCGTATATCCGTGATCAACCGTAGAACTAATATCTCCTGTAACTATCACGTCGGCCTAGTTGTTGCTAAAGCTGCTACCATCCGTATCAGGGAACCTGTTACGGGCAGAACTAAAAGGCTTATCATCCGAAGTTAATCCGCTAATTGCGTTCACACTCCACTGACGCCAAATGTCCCATGTGTCCTGTTGATCCGGATTCTGATAGCCTGTGGCTACACCATTGATCACGGTTCCGGTAGAAGGCGTCCAGAAAGTCGAGAGGGCTCCCCCGCTCAAGCCAGAAAGTCTGCCGGTTGCCCCGCCCCAGTTCGAAAGCCGACCGGTATGAATGATCACACCAAACCCTCCTAGCTTCGCGACAGTAAACACAATGCGATCTTTATTATCGAAATGTTTTATAAAATTTTCTTTTCGATTATAAGGATTATCAAAAAGAGCAGGCTTCTCTTTCACAATCGAAGTTAATGTGTCATAAAATCCGGTTTCATAAAAATCATAATCATAAGGTATACTACTTACCCAATGGGATTCAGACCAATCCTGAGGCACATAATCACTTGATACGTTAAATGTTTTGTTAGCCCAATATTCGTATGTAGAAATTGAAACGACAGAGTTTATCAGGTCGCTAGTATTAGGTATAACGGCCTTATTTATAGATTGTCCATTGCCAATGACCAACGGATAGGCGTGTTTCGTGATCATAGCGGCACCAACCTGACGGGCATAAGAAGCTCCCTGATCATATGAAACAGGCCCGCTTGTCGCTGTACTAAAGTGTGATGGGCCATTCCACATAACCGAATTTGTAGATGGATCATAATCCTCCACGGTCAAGTGCTCCTTCAATTCATATGCTTTATTCAAATCCTCCTTCAAAGGTGCGTAATCTGAAATGAGAGCGGTCCAAGTCAGATAAAGCAAATCCATACCGTTGTAGGTGGCATCAAACGCATTTCCATGACCAAAGTACCCCGCAGGATAAAACCAACGCTTTAAATAGGTATCCGTGTAACCTTTAGCGGCTTTTATATCTGATGAATCATTGGTTGCCTTAGCAATATACCACATCCCAACAAGCGCGAAACTATCCATATCCCCGAAAATTCCTGTAGGTCCCCAATCGATGATCTGATTCCTCATTTCTCTCATCCCTTCCAGATATGCTGCACGAACATTTGAAGGAAGAATATCCTGCCCCACATAATAGGCATAGGCATATTCAATCAAGTTTCCACCGGCAAAGTCAGACCTATGGTTATGGCCTTGTTCATGGTTTCGGGTTAGCATCATCATATCTACCATTGCAGGTATTAAGGCTCTCAATTTCACAGCCTTTTCGTTATAATGGGGATTACCTGGGTAATCAAAGTATGCCCACCATGCACAGGCATCTACATCGAATAAAGAGTTTCTACCTATTCTCATATGGATTTTACCATCGTTTCCTTCGATATTCGACAAGAGGAAATATTTGGGATCCATTCTAAATTCTTTAGTGCTTGGAAGGCCGTGCATTCCCAGCCACCACCTATACAATTGATCGTTGGAAACGTTATTTGCCAACTCGGGATTCCACGTTAACGGCTTTAATGGCACTTCAAAATCTTTAATTGTCAGCGTCTTCATATAATTGCGCAGTGTCACCTCCCAGGGATGATTCTGAGGTAACTGAGCATATGCAGGAAGGGAAATGGCATTGAAAAGGATAAACCCAATAAAGATTATTTTTTCCATATACTCTCTATTTTTAAAACACGGATTAAAATATTTGAACAGATGATGATGAAACCATCCTTTGCACCAAAGAAAAATGTGGTATTCTGCTCCTCTGCATGGTGTTATGGTTGCCGATTGTCGGGACAGAATGAAACTTATAATCGAAAATTGGAGATTATACGTTCCTATACAGACTATGTAAATTAGATAATCTTTCTTATCGGAAAGCATTTTCCGTATCTAAATGCATATGCCACAGATATTGTAGCTTTACCACTAATATTGTGCTTTTTTCTTTTCTAAACGATTTGTCCACACTTAATTGCAGGGCGGGCAGCCTGCCCGCCGGGTACGAGGTATTCAAATGAGGAGCGCGTTGCCTGTTGCCCGGAGATTGCCACACTTCGTTCGCAATGACAGCAAAGGAGGTCGCTCCCGATACCTCGGGGCTCCGCCGTAGTGTAACAGGGAGAGGTGTAATGCAAAATATTGCTACGCGAAGGCGCAGGCGCCC
>CAZNHE010000184.1:0-3502 GCA_964572735.1 uncultured Chitinophagales bacterium
AGATCTTTGGTGATCCCGGTTTTGGTGATATTGCCGCCGGTCCAGTGCCAGAACGTCCTGGGTTTGGCGGATTGCGGCGGGTTTTTAAATCCCTGCACAAGCGAGTCGGTCAGATCCTGAGCCGTCACCATCCCTGCCGATGTCAGCACAATAATCGTGATGACGAGCATCTTACCAAATCCGGTTGTCAGCCGGTATATTTCATTCTTCATCTTCCTCAAAGATTTCTTCCAAAAATCCATGAGGACACCCTGTTGTTTCTCATAAGATGTAACCGATTATGTCATTTGTTAACCGATCGATAACGCTCCCGTTTAAAAAGCCTCCTCGTTGGTTCCGGAGTCGGCCAGCCATCTTCTCCAATATATAACGGTTTTATGTTAAGAAGAGATCTGCCGTCTGCCGACCTGGTATAAGCATGATACACGACAAAAGTGGTATCATTTTCAGTAAAAAAGCTGTTCCCGCCTCTTCCCGGCTCCTGGTAATCGCCGGCAAGGAAGAGGCTGTATTTATTATCCAGCATACTTTCACCCTCCTTATTCAGATAAGGTCCGGTGATTTTCCCTGCGCGCCCCATAACGATCTGGTAGGTGCTTTTGAGTCCGGCACAGCAACGGCCGCGTGAAACAAACAGGTAGTAATATTTTTTGCCTTTAATCAGAGCGGATCCTTCACCGAGACCGTTAGTCAGTTTAATAACTTCAGGAGGATCCTTCAGCAGCTTTCCTGTTGAGGGATTTAGCCGTGTTATACGTACACCGGTTTTGTAGGAGCCGTAAATCAGCCAGACTTTCCCATCCTTATCCACAAAAAAATCGGGGTCAATCACGTTAACCCCCGTGCCTCCGTTTTTATAGCTGATGACCTGTCCCGGTCGATCCATTGGTAATCCGGATCATTGGGATTGAGTGTGGTATTGGTGGCCAGACCAATGCTTGAATGAAAATTCATCCAGGCGGACACAGCGTAATACAAATAGTACTTACCATTGTAATAATGAATGTCAGGCGCCCATACGTCACCCTTTTGCTTCGGGATATCTTTGGTAAACCAGGCAGGAATGCTATTCTTTGAAAACACCCGCCCTGCATTTTTCCAATGTATTCTGTCCGGGGATGTCTTAAAAGGGATTCCCATGCCTGTCGAATAAACATAATAAGTGCCGCCATCTTTGATCATCGAAGGATCGTGTACTCTGATATCACCCTTTAATGGGTTGAGAGTATCCCGGATAGCTGCCTGCTCGCCGGACTGTGCCGAACATGAAATGCCACTGGAAATCAATAATCCCGTGAAAAGAAGAAAAGGAGTATATCTTCTCATGAAATTTTTTGGTGGTTAGTAGTTAGCGGTTAGTTGCAGGTCCCTGAATTAACCTGAACAGAGCTTTGCCATTATTTATAGCTATACACTTTTACTTTTCTTATTTCCGGCCCATTCGCAATGCGTACCCGGTTTCCGGTGCGACCGCTGATCTCATCGCCGTTCAGCCGCCGGCCGGGGTGCCATTGCCCCTGTCGGAACGTCCCTTCTTCCACATAATCAAACCCTGCTGTACCGGTACCTGATGCGGGAGAGAAATGAATCTGAAAATCATTCCCTGCCACAATATATTCATCCGGGGCCGTCGTGATGATCAGTGCATATCCTTTATCCGCCACCTGAGTTGTATCCCAGCCGCGCAGCCGCCGTACATGCAGGATGTAATCTCCCAAATGGAAATCCTGTTTCCGATGATTCTTATCCAGCACGACGGAGGTGATATTTCCTTTTTCCTGAGCCTTCAGAATCAGTGGGGCAAGCTGGGAGAGGACACCATATGCCTTCGTTATTTGATTTGCCTGCAAATCTTTGATGCCATCCACACCGAACGGAGAATAGCCGATGGCATTGCAGGCGCCGATGGCATAAAAAGCATTAGCCGCTCCTTTTGCGCCCGCACGCGACTCCGGTATAAAGAAACCTTTGTCCGGTTCGCGATAATCCTGACTGATGGAAACAAAATGCGGCAGATAGATATCGGGCACCAACATATCGATTTCAGGTGCCGCAGCCTTCCAGATATCGTGGACATGTGTCTGCGGCCCGCCGCTGGGATAATCGCCCGGATTTCGATCCTGCGGCTGTACGATCCACGCGTTGACGTACATGGGCAGGGGATATTCCGCCTTCCCTGCCTTTGCCACCTGGTTGATGAAATGGGCATACTGCCAGGCCATAAACAATTCATCAGTCGCCGTCCCCGAGCCAAACACATCGGTCCAGTTGCCCGAGGTTTTAAAGCCGTTATTTTCCCATAGATTGTAAATATGAGGCCGCAGACTGCCTTTATGAGATTGCAAATACCGTATCAATTGATCGGGCACCGGTTGCGCAAAGGCTTCATTCGCCAGGCCGCTTCGGTCACGCGAATCGCCCAGCACACCCACCTCATTTTCCACCTGCATCATGATGACGGTATGTCTATTCCCGTCGATTTGTTTGATGTGCCTCATCAAATGAGCAAACGCATTGGCGTCCGCCTTCATAGTTTCCTGGCTCAAAGGAGTAAGGATATCAAGAGATTTCCCATATTCATTTTGTACCAGTGGAAATCGTTGCTCATTTCCCTTGACCCAGCCTGGCGCATACGTAGACGTGCTGTTTTTCCAGCTTCCAAACCACAGGAAAACCAGGTGAAGATTGTTCTTCCGGGCCTGCTGGATCATTCCGTCCACCAGGTGAAAATCGAATTTCCCTTCCTGCGGCTCGATCAATTCCCAGGAAACAGCCGCCAGCACCGTGTTCAGATGAGCCTGTGCCAGCCGGGACCATGTCTGCTTCATATATTCCAGACTGGAGGAACTGGAATTATGCAATTCCCCACCTACTATCAGGTAAGGCTTGCCGTCCACGATTAGCTGGATCGTTTTCCCGCGCTTTTCAAGATGAGGAATCGGAGACTTTTCTCTTTGGATGATGACGGACGAACCCCGTCCACCACGAGCCGCCGCAGGAGCCGTAAAACAGACCAGTAATATGAAGAAAATGAATATGCGTTTATTCGTCATAGATGTGGTTTGTTGAGTTTAAGATTACACTGTAGGGCGGACAGCCTGTCCGCCGGCACGAACGCATCGTGAGCTTGTCAGCAATCAGGATAAAGGTTGCAGGTTAAGGTTGAACATTGAACATCGAACATCGAACATCGAACATCGAACATCGAACATTGAACATTGAACATTGAACATTGAACATTGAAAAAAGTGCCTGATTCGTTTCAGCCTGTCAACCCCAACCTTCAACTCACTACTGTCCCGATTTCAAAACAATAATTCGCGATTCATAGGGCGCCAGGTTAAGCGAAACTTTGGTAAATCCGTCGCCGGCATACGTTCCTTCGCCCGTGGCAATATCTCCATTTTCCGGATTCCATACCTGTACCTCTCCGGCGCCCGCAACCATAGCCGTTCTTTCCTGCTGCTGATCGCTTTCATTGAAAAAGAAATAAATCTCGCCA
>CAZNHE010000184.1:3512-4154 GCA_964572735.1 uncultured Chitinophagales bacterium
TTTTATGGCCTGACAGGGTTTATCAAACCGTACATCGGGAGGCGGGAGGCGGTGCCGGACTCTGGGAGTAATATAATCCGCAGGCTCTTTCACCGCCCAATCGATTTCCGGTAAGGGCCTTGCATGCAGGAAGGTTTTTTCCTTCATGAGAGAAGGCGGATTTCCCATAAAGATCACCGTGCCCCCCTCGCTCGCAAACGTCTTTAATCGCTTTAAGTCAGCCTGAGAGATCACGTCTACCGAAGGAATGATGATCGTTGCATATTTTTGTCCGCTGAGATTGATAAAACGGCCGTTTTTCAATTTCATCAGGGACGACAGCGATTGTTCATCCACAAAATCAAAACCCCGTTGATGGTTTAGCAGCTGCTTTGCTATACCCCAGGTGCTGCTGTTGGCGGCGGCATCTCCGAACCACAGGCTGGAAGTGGGGAAATAGACACCAATTTTCGCAGCCGGCTGCCCATTGGCCAGCACGTAACACTTACGTCCCAGGGCACGCGTGACATCAGGGAAGGAATCGGATGCCATAAATCCGCGCGGCTCTTCCCGCCTTGCAGAATAAGACATGAACTGGAACAGATTAACCCCGCGCACCAGTTGCTCGTTCAATATCCATTTCACCTGTTTGATGTGGGGCCG
>CAZNHE010000185.1:0-4152 GCA_964572735.1 uncultured Chitinophagales bacterium
TCACTTTTGCCCAGCCCTATGCCCAGCAAGTGCTGGTCACGGAGAAAGACAGCGCTCTGCAGGTAGTTGACGTGAATGCCGAAAAGATTGTACAAACCGTGACGGCCGCCCAGCTCCCGCCCCTTCCCCATCGGCCGGGCAAGATCTCAACCACGGGCATCTACTATCCCCTGCTCACGCCCGACCATCACCTGCGCGTGATCTATTCGGACTCTTATTATCTTGATGACCCGAATGACCCGTGTGATTAGAATATAAGTAAGAGGAACATACCCATTAGAAGGCTTTGCAAAGCCCTCTGTTTGATTAGCGATTAACGAACGGCGATTTTAGATTTGTGAAGGTAAGCCCACTGTCTGTTTGTTTGTGCCCGGGGTTTTAGCTAAATTTTCCGGGGAAATTGCTTATGGGAGAGGATTGCTGCCCGCACATTAACCCCCTCAGCAATCTCGTGGGGAGGTTATACGCAGAACTGCCGGCAGGTCGATGAAGTTACTAATTGGAGTATAAACATGAAAAAATACGTTTTAAAATTCTGCGAAAATAAAATGGCTGTCGGAATCGCCATTGGTACGGCGATTGGCGCCGGATTCGGGTCGGCTACGGGAAATATGTCGCAGTTGACAGGCTTTGGTGTTGCCTTCGGTGTCGCTTTAGATGCGGGATGGTCCGGAAAGACAAACGCAAAATGCTGACGCCGCTGAAAACAGCAAAGACCATCTGAAATTGAAAATCGTTATTTCTCGTTCTAAGATCCTTTGTTTGATCAGCGATTAACGAATGACGATTTTAGATTTATGAAGTTAAACCCGACTGTCTTCTTTTTTGTTACAATTCCAGAATGAGTAATCCCGAAAAATCATCCAATGAAATTATTTTATATACCTCACCTGACGGCAATGTAAAGATTGAAGTATTTGTATATGACGAAACGGCTTGGCTTGCACTCAACCGCATAGCGGAGCTCTTTGGAAGCACCAAACAGAATATCAGCTACCACCTGAATAACATTTTTGAGGAAGGCGAACTGGATCGGGAAGCAACTGTCAAAGAAATTTTGACAGTTCAAACAGAGGGCAACCGGGAAGTCAAGAGAAAACTGGAGTACTTCAATCTGGATGTAATTATATCGGTCGGCTACCGGGTTAATTCTTATCAGGCCACGCAGTTCAGAATATGGGCTACCCGTACCTTAAAAGAATATATAACCAAGGGTTTTGTGCTGGATGATGAACGTTTGAAGCAAGGAGGGACGCTCTTCGGTAAAGATTATTTTGACGAACTGCTCGAACGCATCCGGGAAATTCGCGCATCAGAGCGCAGATTTTATCAAAAAATCACCGACATCTATGCACAATGCAGTATTGATTATGATCCTAAGGCCCCCATCTCTCAGGAATTTTATGCCACCGTACAAAACAAGTTACATTGGGCTATTACCGGCCATACGGCTGCAGAAATCATTGCTCAAAGAGCAGATGCCGACAAACCCCACATGGGATTGGCCACATGGAAAAATGCCCCGAAAGGCAAAATCCTGAAAATGGATATAAGCATTGCAAAAAACTACCTGAATGAGAAAGAACTCAAGGCATTAAACAGAATCGTAACCATGTACCTTGACTATGCCGAGTTACAGGCAGACCGACAAAATCCTATGAGAATGGCAGACTGGGCAGAGCGGTTAGATGCTTTCCTGAAGTTCAATGATTATGAAATACTCACTAACACGGGTAAGATTAAAGCCTCCGTTGCAAAAGCCCTGGCTGAAAAGGAATATGAAAAGTTCAGACCCGCGCAGGACAAGGCTTTGAAATCAGATTTTGATAAGTTAGTGGAAAAAGTAAAGAAAAAAAGAAGCACTGAATAGCAGAAGATCAGCTCTATAAAAAAGTTAATCTTATTCATTTGGCTACTAACCTGTCTGCCGAAGTTTCTGCGCAGATCGGTGGCATTTTTTGCCTCCTTTGAACTCATTGGCACCAATTTTGAAAAGAGGTGTCCCAGCGACGCAAACAGCACAGGCCGTCTGAACTCAAAGATCGTTGTCTCTTGTTCTTAAATCCTCTGTTTGATTGGCGATTAACGATTAGTGAATTACGATTTTAGATTTATGAAGGCAGACCTGCCAAATTAGCGTCCTTCTCCCACGGGGGATTGTCCCGATTCATCAGGACAGGCGAAAACGCATCTTTTCAAGGAGAGGATGCAGAAATTTCTCCGTGGCCCTCTGGGGTTCTTTGTGTATGCTCTGTGTCATTCGAAAAGTTACACAGAGTGCTCAGAGATTTCACTGAGAACCTCAGAGGGTTCAGAGGTGCTCTCATTCCCCTCTCGAGAGGGGTGCAGGGGTGTGTCGACCACTATAGAAACGGCTTTGATCCTTTGCATGTCATCCGGCCTTATCCCGAACTCATATTTGATTAACGATTTCAGATTTATGAGGGTAAACCCGCTGTCTGCTTTTTGTTGCAATTCCAGGATGATCATCTGGAACCGCTTCCTTATCATTACGTAAAAAAGCACCCCTCAAACGGATCAGGACAGGCAAAATTCTTTTGAGTGTGTAAGGGAGCTATAGCATTGTTTTTCCCCTCTCAGGGTTGCCGCCGCATAAATGATGACCTTGTTGTATAAACCGGACGCCTCTTTAATTGCAGGCGTTACGGGCAGTGAATCCTGCTCATTATCCTGATCAAAGACGGGACCGGAATAAACGGCGGAGTCGAGCATGAAATGCTTCATGCCTTCCTCTTTCGGGTCAAAAAAGGAAAATACAAATACCAGGAAGTAATCTTTATTGTTCTCAAACCGGGTATAATCGAAGTCCGGGTTCCGTTCTCCGGTCAATTCGCTGCCGTTGAAGGCAACTTTCGTGAAAGGAAATTCGCATGCAGCGGATGGAGATAACCCAGCCGGTGTGATTGTATTCCGGAGGGATGGGGAGAGATCATCAACCTGGCGGATATTATGCTTTTCTATCATGTTAAAAGCGGAGAAACATTCTCTATTGGCCGCCGCCCAGACCTCCCTCAGCGGCGGGATGGAGTTTACGTATTTGGAGAACTCCACGGCTACGGCGAACCGGCCTCTGACCTTTTTAGCCTTTTTACTCCGGGTCTTTTTATACGTTGCGGGCCGCACGGATACGACAGACTTCCCATTTACCCTGCGCACCACCAGGTTACTTAATTTTCCAGTTATTTCGCCAACCACGCCGCCTTTTAGTATGGACATCGCATCTCTCCTCTCCAGGTTAGTTTTGAGTATCGTTACCCGCTAATTTAAGGCTAATTGCAACCTATTTAAAGGGTATTCAGAGGGTTTTCACAGGGTATTCAGAGGGTTTTCAGAAAGGAAGCAAGATTATAGATACGACCATTTATTACGCGACGAAAGATGACAGGTAACCGTATTAGCGATGGTCGTTGAACCTTTTAACGGTTCACTTTTCACTTGCCGGTCAATGATCTCCGAAATGGCCAGTCATAGCCTCAACATGCTTATTCGGCCGGTTTGAAGATAAATCATATATCGATTGAAGATTTAACCAGAATTCCGGTGAAGTGTTAAATGCTTCGGAAAATAACCAGGCCGTATCCGGAGAGGTACCTCGTTTGCCCTTGACAATTTCATTAATCCGCTGAACCGGAATACTAAGGTGATCCGCCAGTTTCTTTTGGGTGAGGCCCATCGGCTCGAGAAACTCTTTTAGTAAAATAACGCCGGGATGCGTGGATACTCTGTTTTTGGGAATCATGATGATGTTCGATAAGGGTTATGAATGATAGTCTGTAATAGAAACGTCAAAGGCATTGGAATCTTTCCAGCGAAAGCCCCCAATGTATCGGGGCCATTGATTGTTAATTCGAATGCTGTGGAATCCCTTAAAGTCGCCACGCAAAGCTTCAAGTCTGTTTCCGGGTGGTGATCGCAGGTCGTCCAATGTCGAAGCGGCATTCAATACATCAAGCTTATAGATTGCCGATTCGAGTATTTGCGTGGGTAAGCGACGAGCCCTGCTACTCGAAATGCCGTGAAATAAGTCTAAAGTCGCTTTATTTCTAAAAGGTTTAATCACTCCTTAAACTAATGGATTCGCGGTATCCATGCAATCAATCAAGAAGCGAATTGTCTTAAACTGAAGGATCT
>CAZNHE010000186.1:0-4151 GCA_964572735.1 uncultured Chitinophagales bacterium
CAGTATGGCAAATTTATCACAAAAGTCCCTGATGACATGGAATTGATGGGAAGCGATGAAAATGCAACAACCCGTATCGGCCATTTTCTTTAAAAATCGCTTTAAATTTTGAATGGAAAGAAAATCCAGGCTTGCAAATGGTTCATCCAAAATTAGGATCCCAGGATCGTGTAGCAGAGAAGCGATAATATCTACCTTTTTTTTCATGCCTTTTGATAAATTTTTGATACGCTTTTTATCCTTCGGAATAGAAAACACGGCAAGTAAGTCATCTATTCTGCACTCCGCAGTTTTTCGGGGAATATTTTCTAAGATGGAAAGGAATTGGAGGAATTCACAGGCCGTAAAATGTTCTATTAATTCGGATTGCTCTAACAAAAAGCCAACATCGCGTTTGTAACGGTTATTAGCATAAACAGAGGTACCATTAATGATAATTTCCCCTCTGTCCGGTTTTAACAGGGATGCCATCGAATAGATAAGGGTGGATTTACCGGATCCGTTGGCTCCTAAAAGAGCTTGTATACAGCCGTTGGGTATTTCGAGGTCTATACCATCCAGAACCGTCTGGCTTCCGAAAGACTTACATAAATTACGAATGACGATCATTTTAGTTTACCTCCAATCAGGAAAATCGTACCCAGCCAAAAAGCTATAATAATCCCCATAAATAAAAACCCTGCAACGTAACCGGACAGGGCAATCAGCAGAAATGCGACTATGTAGAAAATGATAAGACCTATTCTTACTATAAGTTTTATGATCTTATTATAGGTGTAGACAAAAGCTTTTCTTAATAAAATATCAGCATATACATTCCCTGCGGCGATACTGATGAATACAAGCGCATTTCCATAGATAAGCAGTTTAACCACAGATGCTTTGTTCAAAAGCATTCCTTCCAAAATGAAAACCAGAATAACAATATTGACAAGAACGATGTTGTATATGTTCCCGGACAGCAATTACCTTTTTAATTCCTCTCTTGAAATTAAAGACAATAATGACCTTATATCCATCCCAAAAAAGCCATTGATATCGATAATATCATCCATGAATACAAATGTGAAAAATGCTAACGGAATAAATTTATACGTCATAAAAGAAGAAGCTATGACGATAATTAAATAAAGAATGTATTTTTTGCTTCTAATCGCATAAAGGGCGATGTATTTATGCATTATTTCTGATTAACCTTCCTGACTTCATATAAGTTATCGCTTTGAATATAATAAGAGCCATTATAGCAATGACTAATACGTTTTCAATTAAAATATTGAAGTTAAATACCTCCCTGCTAACAATGAAATAAAATACATTTACAATAGGAAGTACACTTATGATATAGTTAAAGCTTAAATTTAGGTTCAAACCAGAGATTTGAATTATGTTCATTGTTGCCATTACCAATATGACAGAAACACTAGGGATATACTGCAGTATTTTTGCGTTAATTGTAGATATAATGGAATATGAAATGAACAACCTAACAATAGGAACGAGACATAATAATAATATATATAACGTTAATATCCTTCCTGATGGAAGGTGCAAGGCTGCCGCGTTAGCTGCAAGGATAATCAGAATGGCCACATAGGTTATAACAGAAAAAATGTCGTAGTAGGCATATTTGAGAGATAACAGCAGTGTTTTTGAAGTGCCTGTTCTATTTATAAGTAAAAATAGTAAATGCTTAAATTCCTTTAGATCGGCAAACCATCTCGTAGCATCCATTAACAATAGTGCAACAACCGCCATATAGGGAGTTTCAGCTTCGTTTCCCCCGTGATATGTAAGGCCGATAAAGATAAAAAATGCGTAAGGTATCAATGCTGCGATTTGTCGCCAGATGCTCCTTATCCTGATTACAAATAGATTAAAGAAGAATAATATGTTCCTCATACGAAAGGGAAATAGAAAGTCATCACGAATACTCAACATAATCACCCGGCAGCGCGGCAGATAGTCTTCTTCCGATCTGTTTCATCTTCTCTAATATCATCTCCTTTGTCCTGAGGTTAATGAACACACACTTACCATTGAATATGGTAAAAAGAAGAATTGATTGTGTCAAGTGATATTTAGAAATAATTAGCTATTAATTATGGAGCTTGACACGTCTGAAAAGAGCAGGTGGTTCAGTATATATGCCAAGACTTATTCGAAAAGACGATCCTGCGATGGTTTATTTAACAGTATCCGGTGGCAATAATGATAGGAAGAAGAAATAATAGGGTTAAAAATAGTAAGGCACAATTTTTAGACAGGATTATAGAACGAATACACCACAGCCTCAGCATGTATCCACGTATTCCATTCTGTTTTTCACAAAAAAGATTTCCAAACTGGGATCCCGCAGAAAAGCTGGTAAAAAAACACTTAATAACCGTATACTTGAATATATAGAACGATTTGCTCTGTATAATAATAAGAATGGTATTCTAACACCTATATAGAATAAAGCCCCGTTCAACATCAATTCCAGGTAACAGGTTATTATTTTTAACTGTAGTTTAATATGGATCAAATGAAATGCCAGCGTGTTTCCTCATCGGTTGTATTTGAATATTCCGAAGACCACCAGAGGTAAGAAGATGCTGCCAAGCAATAACAGCAGGTTAAGCCATATCAGATGCAGGTTGCCGATCCATAGTCCATATAACATATTACCCGTATAGTTGATAACGGGTATCTTCGTAAGGGCGGTATCCCCGAATAGCTGTATGCACATGAGAGCGGCAATAAAGAATAACCCTAGAAATTGTATTTTATCTCCTATTTTGTCTAAGTATTTACCTGCGAATGCATAAATGACCATGATCCACGATGAAATAGCTATTAGCAATAAAACCCAAACAGGAATACTGACCAATGCTGCTATATATAGTGAGTTACTCACAAAGAATAGAACAAAACATACCATGACAGATATATAAATAAACGTTTTATAATCTATCAAAAACAGACTTATTTGGAATAATAGCTTTCTCCACTTGCTTATAGGGAACAGTGCCAAATGATGAGGTTCGATAAATGACCGGCTTTGGATTCTTAATATGATAGCTACCAGGTCAAAAAAGGCAACAAAAAAAGCTATGAATCCAAATGATGTTTTATAACCAGTATTGCCGGGAGGTTCGATAAAAAGAGAAGCAATAGTCGCTACAATCAGAGCCAGACAAATAAGGCCGATTGCAAAAAAATAAAACCACGGCTTCCATTTAACGTATCTGACAAGTTTGCGATTTGTGGCATAAAATGTTAACAAAATGCCGGACATAAGAGACTGATGAATGATTGAATGGCAACAACGTCATTAATCAATATAGGTATATCTGCCATTAAAACGATTACCCTACGGGTATATAGAGCACTTTGCTATAACCAGGACAATTTTTTAGGTTCATTTTTATTTTCGCTATCCGAAACAACGTCAACGAATATTTCCTCCAAAGACCGGTAGGTTTCATGATTCATCTCATCCTTTATTTTTTCCCGGATGTCTTTAGTTTTAGCCTGAAAGATCAGGCTCCCCTTGTTAATGATGGCTACCTCAGAACAAAGCTTTTCAATCGTGTCCAGATTATGGGAACTGAGAAGTACGGTAACGCCTTTCTCCGTCATGTGACGAAGGGTGCCTTTGACCTGTCCGGCCGAGACCGGATCCATCCCTTCCAACGGCTCATCGAGAATCAGCAGTCGGGGCCGGTGGATCAGGGCCGCCGCAAGCGACACTTTTTTCTTCATCCCCTTGGAACAGGTTTCAATCCAGCTATCTTCTTTCTCTGATAAGTTAAAAAAGTGCAGGAGCTCCCGGGTACGCTTTTGGGTTTCACTCGCTTCGATTTCAAACATGGCTCCGCAAAAATGCAGATATTCCTTTACAGTAAGTTTCCCGATATAATGCGGGTGCTCAAGGATGAACCCGGTGTTTCTTTTGTATTCAGCATCTCCCTTCTTAATCCTCCGGCCCAGTATCGTAATTTCGCCGCTCGTCTTGTTCAGTAATCCGGCCAGGATATTCATAATGGTGGATTTTCCCGCTCCATTGGGCCCCACCAACCCAAAAACAGACGATTCGGGAATCGTCAACGACAGATCATTGACTGACCGAAACTTTTTCTTATAGATTTTAGTGAGATTATTAATTT
>CAZNHE010000187.1:0-3301 GCA_964572735.1 uncultured Chitinophagales bacterium
TCCTTAGATTGTTCCGAAAGGTCAAAAAGAATTATAACGTGAATCTTACCCCCTGCATCTCCCGAAACGTTCGGGAAGGGGAAAACCAGCTTCTTTGTGACTTTGTAGCTAAAGTGGATTTATCATTTTGCCACTATTTTACAGGAGATGCAAGATCATCAGCCGATTTACAGGTTGACCTGAGAATGAGTTCGGGAGAAAAAACAGTATGAGCAACGACTTTATCCGGTTTACTGATACGTTCAATCAGTTTGTGGGTGGCCAGCTTGCCCATTTCATACATCGGCTGCCTCATCGTGGAAAGACCCAGGTAATGCGCAATCTGAATGTCGTCAAAACTGATAAGCGGGATCGTGATACCGGCATCATTCTGTGCTTTCAGGGCACCGACGGCCTGTATATCGGAAGCGCAGAAGCAGGCGTCGGGCTGAATATCCATATGGATCAATTTATTCATAGCCTGATAGCCGGCTTTTTCGGTAAAACCATCCCGGTCAAGATCATCGCCGGTGACAATAAGCTCCGGATCAACAGTACGGCCTGCATCTTCCAAAGCACGCTTATATCCCAAAAAACGATCATGAGATGGTTTGGCCTCCCGATACGCCGAAATCATTGCAATACGATTAAACTGATTTTGTATGAAGAAGCGCGTGGCTGTATATGCTCCCTCGATGCTGTCTACACTGACGGAATCAAAGGCAGTATCGTATTCGTCAACGAGGGTGATCGGGATCTGATAGCGCTTCAATTGCTTCCACTGTGGTTCCTTAAGGTGGAGAGAGATAAACAGGTAACCATCGGCCATGCCTTTTTTGAGCACGTATTCAATCTCCTCAAGCAAATCGTTGGCCGAGGTTATGTTGTAAATGTTCAGGTCGTAATCATATCCAAACAGCGCATCCTGTATGCCGCCAAGCACCTCCATAAAAAAATAGTTCGAGATGACGGGAACGAGAGCGGTAATCATCCGGGAATGTTTGCGTGCAAGCCCCTGAGCAAAGGCTTTCGGGTGATACCCCATAGATTCGGCTATGGTCAGAATCTTATTTCTGGTTTTCTCTGATACAGAGCTGCTCTTATTAAAAACACGGGATACCGTGGCTATGCTAACCCCCGCTTCACGGGCAATGTCATAAATGGTCGCAGACAAAATGTCTCCTGCTTTCCTTACTGGTTCTGTTGCTCTCCTTAAGTGACTATCTGATGTACAGGTACAGGGTCATTTCATTCCTATAGAACAAAGTAATCATTGTCCCGTGTTTTGAGAAACAGCATAAACAGGGACAGGAAGAGATACTCGTCCTGCCCCCGTCGCTGTTAAACACGATAATCACTTGATAAGCATCATCTTTTTAACTGAGGTATAACTGCCGGCTTTCAACCGGTATATATACATACCGGAGGCCAGATGGGAAGCATCAAACTCAATGGTATGTGTACCGGCCGACATTCTGTGGTTGACCAACGTTGCCACCTTTTGTCCGAGCATATTATAAATCGCCAACTCAACCTTACTCGTTGTCGGAAGGGCAAAGGTAATGTTGGTTGTCGGATTGAACGGGTTCGGATAATTTTGGAATAGGGAATATTTGGTTGGTAAACCATTGGCGCCCTGATCTTCCGAAATGGGAAGCAGTTTTTCGTAATCGGGCGGCATTTCATAAGGCAGTGGTGGATCCATTTGATAATCCAGTGTTGCCATCGTATATGATGAGGGCCACTGGATCTTGCCGTTTACCACATTCGGCTGAATGTACTGATAATAGTAGCGGCCGGGGTCAAAACCTCCTCCATTTTCAACGGCCGTTCCGGTCAGCGTCATAGGCTGGCCATACCAGATAGTGAAGGCGAATACATTCAGCGTCTTCGCCTTCAGATGAATGGTCAGTTGATAGAGGTTCTGGCCCGACTCGGACTGCTTGAAACGAATGTACTCAATGGAAGCTGCACTTTTGGCTCCGGTAATGCTCGACGTGCCAGGCGTCCATCCCTGGGTCAGTGCAAGGAAAGGAGCCTGAACAACCATATAGACCGAGTCGGTAGCCGGATTGAACGGAACCGTATTTGACAAAGCCGGTTCCATGTTAATCTTGAAGGTCACATCAATCCCGTCACCACCTTCTGTATTATCATTCGTAATCAACCCCTCAGGCGGTATACCGGCAAAATAGGCAGGTTGAGGTTCGATATCCTGCACCGTCTGATTCTTAATCGTTATAACACGATTGCCGCCGCCCCAGGTACCCGGAACTTCATAGCCGTTATCAGGCACAATGCCGGGAACATAATAGGTGCTTGTGCTGTCGAAGCGCCCATCATTCCAGTCGACATAGTATTTGTAGGCTAATTTATCGCCCACAGCCTTGGTAACCTCCAGATCATTTAACCCCCATGTCTTTGTAAAGCTGCTGAAAGAAAGGTGATTGGTTTGTCCCCAGCCGTTGAAATCGCCACGCACTTCCATAGAATCAATGCTGGAGTTAAAGAGACCAAGCCCTTCCAGGATTCCAACATTGACGGAAAAATTTAACTGGGTAGTGATAATAGGAGAGGAGGTAGGTGCCTTATCGTCGAAGTACACCCAATGAAGGGTGGTGTCGTGGGGAGAAGTCAGTGTGAACACCCGGTTGTCAATGCCTTCCCAGTTCGTCGAGCTTGTCTGACTTTGAACGTAGAATTTGAACTGAGCCTCGGTACCAGGCACTTCCAGAGTGTCCTTTGGAAAATAGGCAACACCCGAATAGATCATCCCCACACCCGGTGCCGACACGGCTTCACTATCGAGATACACGTTGTTAACGCCCCAATCCAGTGGCGGAATGCTGCCTCGAATGGCTATAGAGTCTGTTTCAGGATTAAAACTCTTTGTCTGAATGAGATGACCTACATCAACCCTGAAGTAGACGCCCACCGAATCTGTTTTATCGGCAAACGGACTTTGACGGCCATTGCCCACGTTGTAGAAGATCTCAGCCGTGCTGGTATCTTGCGTGGCGGTTTTAGGCAGGATAAACTGGTAGTTTCCGTCAACCGGTCCGTTAGCTTCCCAGCCTGTGTTAAATGATGTTCCGGTAGTATCCCCATTCGAGATAATTCCAGCCCATAATTTGTACTGCAGGGTATCGCCGGGACTCATCTTCACAGGAATACTCCAGTAATCTCCCCCCTCGCTTGTGGCTATGGCGGTTGATTTGATATCCCATGTGATCGACTGACTGCCATAATCCGCTGTCGGATTTGCGGATTTGAACACGCCACGGATTTGGACGAAATCCGACGCCCGGAGGGTATCCGGGAT
>CAZNHE010000187.1:3311-3958 GCA_964572735.1 uncultured Chitinophagales bacterium
TATACGCTGTATTCACGTTAAATGTGACCGTGTACACGGCTGGTGCATCAGCCACAGCTGAGCGCTTGAGTCCGGCTGTGGTATTGCCGTCAGCCTTCGTTGCACTGACTGTCCCCGGAGTAGTCGCGATACCACGAATGGCAACGCTATGCCCGTTCGTGTTTGTCTTTTTTATTCCGCTCCATGCCGGACTGGTAAAACCAGTTACCAACAGCAGAAGAGCCAGAATTTGAGCGGTACCTTTTTTCATAGGTTTACCTCGTGTTTATTGTTCTTGTTTTCAGAAGCACATGATTTTAAAAGCCAATTTTAAGTGATATTCTATTAACGCTATTCAGGTATTTATACTGAGTGTAGGAATACCCCACAGAGACCTTAAGACTTCTACCGATACGATGGTTGATACCTATACCTCCTGCATATTGAATGATTCTGTCGGGAAGTCCTAATTCAGGCAACCCTCCGCGGATCATAATCTGATCATTCAAGAATGAAATTTCTCCGCCAACACTCACACTCTGATCATTATTAGTGGGGCTATTCCCATCAACATCAACAGTAACACGACAAACCCGGGATTTCACAGCATCCCAGGCCAGTCCAATTTTCAGGCAAAGTGGCAAAGCAAAGGGAGAAGTACGCAGGTC
>CAZNHE010000188.1:0-3953 GCA_964572735.1 uncultured Chitinophagales bacterium
GATTTGAACCGACGACCCCTTCCTTACCATGGAAGTGCTCTACCTCTGAGCTATAACGGCTTGTGGGTACAAATCCCAAAAGTACGAGCGGGCGACCGGGATCGAACCGGCAACATTCAGCTTGGAAGGCTGACACTCTACCAGTTGAGTTACGCCCGCTTTCACATTGACAAATTGAGAGAACGAATGATCGATTGAATCATTCACACAATCACTCAATGTCTTGTGGGGGGAGCAGGATTCGAACCTGCGAAGGCTTACGCCAACAGATTTACAGTCTGCCCCAGTTGGCCACTTTGGTATCTCCCCAAAATATCATTGGTAATGATAAAAAAAACAATAAAAGAACCAATTTGATCACAGGGCTTTTGAAATCATCCCTGTCGGAGAATTTTTTACTTCCCCGACAGTATACTGAAACAGCCTGTAAGGCCATCTGCCAATTGGCGTCTTCCGGACGAAGGTCATCCCAGGGGTGTTGTTGCTCTCATACTCACCGGGTAACCGTGCAAAATTAGAAAGAACCGAGCTGGTGATAGGACTTGAACCTACGACCCGCGGTTTACAAAACCGCTGCTCTACCAACTGAGCTACACCAGCAATTGGCCAAAGACTTTAAAGATAGGTGCTTTCATATAGCAAGTCAATATTTATAACGGACAAAAATAGAGAATGTGAGTGTTTAATCCAATGATCCTCCTCTGCTTTTTTGCCAATAGGCCCAGCCCAGCCGCAACAGGACAAGCGCAATAACAACCGCCGTAACAACACGGCTGTAAATGCTTAGATAATGAATGATAAGGTGCCAGTTCTGCTGAATCTCCCATCCTGCTCCGACCAATAATGCGTTCCAGAGAACGGAACTGATCAACGAACAAAGGATTGTCAATCGTATCTCTGTTCTCCCCATTCCCGCGGTGATCGAGATGACTGATCGAACGCCCGACAGGAACCGATTGGCTGTGATCACCCAGAACCCCCAGCGGGCCATCCATGATCTGACCTTCGGGATGTATTTGAGATCGAGAATCCTGCTGAACCTGTAACGTTCGCGCCTCCGGTCAAGAACATCTCCCCAATAACGCCCCAGAGCGTACATGGTCATAAATCCAATCACCGAAGCGATTGTGGTCAGGGCATAGACGGGAAGCAGCAGGATGATATCCCGGGCGGCCATATAGCCCGAAAATACAACAAAGATATCTCCCGGGATGGGGGGAATCACATTCTCGAAATAGGCAATTCCAAAAAACACGGCATAAATCACGATCGGGGGCTGCCCGTCGATCCATTCGATCAGATGATGGGCGAACTGCTCCATTATCCTACCGGATCTTTTTCAGAAGCACCACCGCCATTGCCACGATACCTTCTTCTCTTCCGGCAAACCCCATACGTTCCGAAGTGGTCGCCTTTACCGAAACCTGATTTATTCCGCAGGAAAGATCCTGTGCTATGTTTGTCTGCATTTCCGGAATATGAGGAGCCATTCGCGGCTGTTCGGCGATGATTGTTGCATCCAGATTTCCCAGTTCATATCCCTCCTTCTGTACAAGACCCCAGGCTTTTCTCAGGAGAACCCGACTGTCGATTTGTTCAAGCCCGGGGTCATCATCCGGAAAATGCCGGCCGATGTCTCCCAGGGCCAGAGCTCCAAGTACGGCATCGGTGAGGGCATGAAGCAAAACATCGGCATCGGAATGTCCCAGCAGGCCCCGTTCATGAGGGATACGAACCCCGCCTATAATCAACGGACGCCCTTTTACCAGCCGATGGACATCATATCCGTAACCGATACGCATTTTCACCTTCCATTTTTACTTCCTCTTTTCCTGTTCAATAAGCGTTTTGGCAATCAGCATATCGAAGGGATACGTTATCTTGATATTTGATGCATCTCCATGAACCATACGAACTGTCCCCCCCATATGTTCCACGAGAGCGGCGTCATCCGTCCCCCTGAAACCGGTATGTTCTGCATATTCAAAGGCCTTTTTCAAGATGCCCAGGGGGAAAATCTGCGGAGTCTGGCATTGCCAGAGCTGCGACCGGTCGGGGGTCGACTTCACGTATCCTTGTTCGTCACTTTCTTTGATGGTATCTGCGACCGGAATCCCCAGGACGGCTCCTCCGCAGGCAAGCGCCGTCTCGCTGCATTGCAGGATATGGGTGCCTTTTACCAACGGCCGGGCTGCATCGTGCACCGCTACCAGATCGACATCTGTAACGAATCTGAGCGCCCGGGCAACCGAATCCTGCCGTTCTGCACCGCCCTCGACGATCCGGATACCGAAAGGGACTTTTTTCTCAAAGCCACTAAGCAGGCTTTCGGCTTCCCCCAAAAAGGCCTTATTTGTGGCGATGACTATCTGCCTGACGACCGGTAATCCGACGAAACGATCTATCGTCCATTCCAGAATTGTTCGTCCACCAAGTTTCAGATATGGCTTGGGAATCTCATTCCCCATACGGCTTCCCAACCCGGCCGCCGGAATTATGACTGCCAGCGTAGCCAAGAGCCTCAGAGAATTAACATCGCATCGCCGAACGCATAGAAGCGATAGTTCTTTTTAATTGCCTCCTGGTACGCCTTCATAAGGAACTCGTAACCGGCAAAAGCCGCCGCACACATAAGCAGAGTGGATTCAGGCCGGTGAAAATTGGTGATAAACGCTTCCGTAATCTTGAACTCATAAGGCGGATAAATAAACTTGTCGGTCCATCCTGTCGAAGCTTTGAGCTTGCCACTGGCCATGATGCTGGTTTCCACAGCCCGCTCGGTGCTGGCACTGGCCACGACCACTTTGGCTTTTTTGTCGTCCAGCACCTTGTTGATCGTCTGTGCGCTTTCCTCAGAGATGTAATAATTCTCGGAATCCATCCGGTGTTTGGTCAGATCCTCCACTTCCACCGGGCGAAAAGTCCCCCATCCGATATGCAGGGTGACCGGAGCCATTAAAACGCCTTTCTTCTTCAGCTTTGCGACGAGATCTTCGGAAAAGTGCATACAGGCTGTCGGAGCGGCAACAGCGCCTCGTTCGCGGGCAAAGATGCTCTGATAGCGTTCCTTATCCTTCTCCACCGGCTGCCGTTTAATATAAGGAGGAAGAGGCATTTGTCCGATGCGGTCCAGGATGGAATAAAGTTCATCATTCATCCCTTCAAACAGAAAACGGATCGTGCGCCCCCGTGAAGTTGTATTATCAACCACCTCAGCCACCAGCTCTTCTCCAAAATAAAGCTTGTTGCCGATCCGGATCTTCCGGGCAGGCTCAACCAGTACATCCCAGAGTTTATTTTCAGGTTGCAGTTCACGCAACAAAAATACTTCAACACTGGCATCGGTCTTTTCTTTCTTTCCCTTCAGGCGGGCGGGGAAAACCTTGGTTTCGTTATAAACCAGGCAATCCCCCTTTTTGAAATACTCGTGAATGTCGGAAAACTTTTTATGCTCTATTGTTTGACTGGCACGGTTCAAAACCATCAGTTTTGCCGAACCTCTGGGAGAAGGAGGGACCTCTGGAATATTGACTTTGGACGAATCGTACTTGAAATCTGTTAATTTCATCCTACAAGTTGAGACAGTTTTTAAGTAATGTTATATTGAAAATCTTTTGCAAATTGGAGTCCGGCTAATATACTATATTGTATCAGGCAGGACAAGTATGAAACGGAGGTGTGCCAGAGCGGTCGAATGGGACGGTCTCGAAAACCGTTGTCCTTTCGTGGGACCGGGGGTTCGAATCCCTCCACCTCCGCCTTCGGTCGCCGAAGCGACCTTCGGCGGACAAAGTCCGCCATGGTGCGAAGGCGACCCCCAAGCCACTACACAAAGCATGAACCCGCAGAGGACAAAGTCCGCCATGGTGCGAAGGCGACCCTACAAGCCACTACACACAGCATGAACCCGCAGAGGACAAAGTCCGCCATGGTGCGAAGGCGACCCTACAAGC
>CAZNHE010000189.1:0-3944 GCA_964572735.1 uncultured Chitinophagales bacterium
AACCGATAGAACACAATCTTTTTGGTTATTCGTTTTTGTAACCTTTTAATTTCATTTTTATGAAGGGTTCATCTTAATCCGGTAGCGTACAATTTCTGGAATTCCTGTCGTATCCGTCTCCTGAGTATAGATATATCCGTTTTTTATCACTTTGATAGGTTTGTTACGCGGCCAGATAAACCGAGCCAACAGTTTTCCGTTTTGATTCAGTACCCACCATTGGTATACCTTCATATTTTTAACAATAGTGGATATCCAGAGATGGTTTAGGTCGTCGATTTTCATGTCATTTAAAGCTGGCCAAGTCTTGGGCAACTCCATCGAGTGCATATTCTTTAGAATATAATCGGGAACTCCGCCATCAGAAGCGGATTTCAGAGTTAACGGGACTCTCTTATAGGGATAATAAAAAGCACGTTGGTATTTCCCGTTTGAACTGTAAATCTTAATCAGGAAATCAGTTTGCCAGGCCCAAAGGATATGATTATCCTTCAATAGTACCGTCAATGATTTTGGGTAAAGCCTAAGGTGCATCTTTACCTGTATCCTTGGATGAGGAGGGGGCCATGGAACAAGAGAGATAATAGAAGATTTTGCCTCAAGCAGTTTCCCCGACTTAATTTGTCCATTCTTATCCAGAAGACAGTAAAGACTTCCCCTCACATATGTAGTCCAGGATCCCCTGTTTCCAGAGTTACTTCTTTCCATAAATTTTATGAGGAAAGTACTATCCTTCCTGACATAGTACCCGATCACATCAGCACCCCGAAGATCTTTGAAATCATGTCTATTATCGGCAATATTTACTGTATAATTGATGCCAAGGGAGTCTAGGGGAAACACAACCGCTCTTTGCTGTCTGCCGTCATAGACGAATAGCAAGTCATTCCTGATCTGCATACCGCGAATGCTTGTGAATTCTCCAGGCCCCCTGCCTTCACTGCCAAGATACATTATAAACCGGCCATCAGGCTCAAAAACATCAATCGTCAATTGTTGTTCATCCTCAATAAAAACGCGTCCCAAATCATCCACTGCGACCTCACCGAACCTTCCTATCAACATATTCTTGGTGCTGCTGTATGTTTCATCCCGCATGAACATTACTTTGTATTCTGGTTGGGCATCGGCTGGATAGACCGTCAAGTTTTTAAGATCTTTGATATGCAACGGTAACTTGCCATATTGCTGCTTTGTGCACCCTATACAGAGAACAAATAAAGAAATACCATATGCTATCTTGTTCATAGTGCATGTTGTATTAATTAGCCAATAATATCGCGGTTTCTGTAACGGCATAAGCATAAGCTAAAGCTAAAAAGATGAATGTTTAAGAAGGAACATACACAGATATTAGAAGCGTTTAAGAGCCTGACTCTTTCATTTGCTCACTATTTGTATCCGACTTGTTAATGTAAGTAATTCAATTAATTGTCTTTGTCCCTTGTTCTTAGTGACATTTTTTCATTTACTATGTCATAGTGGACTCGATGAATATGTATTTAAGGTTTGGAAGAAAAACGGAATAAACTTTCCCTTCCTGTTAATATTTCACTTACATATGCATTAACAAGGCGTTGCATAAGAATAAGTGCACCCATCATGAACTACGAACGTACCTGGAGTATCAAAACGTGGTTTACATCCATTCGTACAAGCATTGCTTACGTCACAGGTACAACCAGGGGGACAAGGGCCATACCCCGCTATGATCTCTTTCATTTCCGCACGGGTTAAGGTTCTTCCCATTTCTGCAAAATTGAGTTTTCTGGTTTTCATTTTTTTTTACCTCGTTTTGGTTTATTGGATTGTGTTGAGTATTTCACCTAAGCTTTCGAATTGTTCAAGCTTTTTATAATTATTATTTCTTCTCACTTCAGTTGATATTTATTCTTTATATGATTCATCATGATCCGGTACCTCACAATCTGTTCCATCCCGTTTTTCTTGTTCTTTTCCATCGTATAGAGATACCCGTTTTTAATCACTTCAATGGGCTTATCCCTGGGCCAGGTGAAACGAGCCAAGAGCTTGCCCTTCTGGTTCAGCACCCACCATTGGTATACTTTCTGATCCGGAACGATGGTGGAAATCCAGAGTCGATTTTGATCGTCTATTTTCATGGAATTCAGTGCCGGCCAAGTTGTGGGAAGATCTAAATTATGAATGGTGTGCAGTTGTGGAGAATCAAACCCAAAGTCATAACGCTTAATAAGGTTATTCCGGACTAAAATGCTTTTCTTGAACGGATAATAAAAGCTATGCAGGTATTGGCCATTTGGATTATACTTCTTGATTAGGAAATCTTCCGACCAAGCTGAAAAAATATCTCCATTTCCTGACATAACTAGCAGTGGTTTACCATAAACTGGTAATTTAAATGCCACGCGCATTCCTCTAAAAGTATCGATCGTCCACCTTTGCTCTCGTTGCTCCAAAATTTCACCTGAAATAATCCTTCCTTTATTGTCCATTAGATAATACCGGCATTGATTATCTCGTCGAGTCTCAGATTTAGTCCAATCCCGGGGGTCATCCGACAATACTGGAGCAAACTGCATGAGAAGATCTCCATTCTTTCCGACAAAAAAGTAACCAGTTGGAGCCGAGTTACGTAATTCTTTAATATCTTCCCAATTTTTCTGTTCCAAATTTACAGTATAGGTGAGAGCAAGAGAATCCAGGGAAAAAGCAGTAATTCTTTTTAGTTTATCATCGAAAACATATAAGTGATCCCATCCAATTCTTACAGTAAACATACGAAGGAATTCCCCTGGTCCTCTGCCTTCCCTGCCTATATGAGTCACATACCGGCCATCAGGAGCAAACACGTGGATAGTATTTTGTTGCCGGTCGGGGATAAAGACCCTGCCTTTTTTGTCAATTCTTACAACATTCTCTGAAGGACCGCCTACGGTAATAAAAATACCCTTTTTACTACCGTAGCTAATCCCCCTTTTGAGCTTTATTTTATAGATCGGCTGAGCAGTTAATGGATACGTTGTAAGGTCGGCGAGCTTCTTGAAACGTTCTGGAAGCTCATTGGTTTTATGTCTTGAACATTTCGTTAAAATGAGGAATAGAAGGATCAGAATTATTTTATATGTTTCATTCATTGAGGTTCTTCCTAATACAATAAATGCTGTGGAGATCTTTGATAAGATCCCCGCAACATTTATTATTGAAAGCGTTCACAGCTAGTTCATGTGACACCCATTACATGGGCTGCCGTTATACCCATAAACTCCGCCATAACCAGGATAAATGCTTTGGCAGTCCGCATTGGGATTCGAGGAGGGAGGATTTCGATACCAGCATTCTGTCCCATTGGGGGTAAAACAGTATAAACATATCTCACCATCGCCGGCACCGCCGCCCCCGCCCCCGCCGGGACCATACCCAGCTATGATCTCTTTCATTTCGGCACGGGTTAAGGTTCTTCCCATTTCTGCGAAGTTGAGTTTTCTGATTTTTGGTTCCATTTTTTACCTCGTTTTGAGCTTATTGTTACTCCCGTAAATCGGGATGTTTTTTCTGGATTAATCCACAGATGTCGGAAACCGGGTCTATAGAATGATACCCGTTGTTCCTGGAAAATCAATTATAGGCTTCATCCTTGATATAAGAGATACAACCAAAGGATAAGGTTGTCAATCCTCCTGAGGATGATTTTTCGTTAGAAATGAGTCTCACCAAACTCTCCAAAAGTTTAAAACTTTTGGAGAGTTTTCACCAGATAGATCTCATCTTTACATCCCATCCACACGATATCGCATAACAGGTGGATATTCATTCCATCGTGATCCGGTACCGCACAACCTGCTCAAACCCTGTTTTCTTGTCGGTTTCTTTGGTGTAGAGATACCCGTTTTTAACCACTTCAATGGGCTTATCCCTGGGCCAGGTGAACCGGGCCAAGAGCTTGCCCTTCTGGTTCAGTACCC
>CAZNHE010000190.1:0-3934 GCA_964572735.1 uncultured Chitinophagales bacterium
CGACAACAGGATTATCCTGGCCATTAAAGTTTTTCGATTCTTTGATCAAAGTATCCTGCCGGCCCTTGGTAATATTGACCAGCGAAAAGTTTTGGGTTTTGAGTGTGTCCGGTACATTATTAGATCCCGACTTCACCAGGGTATCTTGAAATACAACCTCGTAGATATTTCCCGGCCGCACCGCACCTGGATCAGCTACAGTAACCCGCACCGTACCACCCGGTGAGCCGCTCGTTAATGTGGGTACCGGATTATCGGGACTGATATACCCTGCCTGAGATGCTCTCGGGCGCACTTCAACTACATTCTTGCCCAACGTCACCGACCCATCCGGATTCTGACTGATCTTGATAGGTGATTCTGACGGAGCAATACCGGCTTGAACACTACCATAATCAAAAGCAGTAACGGCATAGAAATACCGTTTTCCATTCGTTACCGTAGAATCGACATATATATGCTCCAGCCCGGAATTATTCCCCATATCATACTGCACTCCGTTAACTGGAACAGGTTGATAACCGCTGTACTGATCGGCCTTATCATAAATAACCAGCGGCTTGTAGAACTGAGCATTACCCGTTGCGTCTGTAATCGTTTTGGCGTCTTCGAATGCGGGATCCGTGGCACGATACACACGGTAGCCTTCAAAATCGTATCCGTTGCCTGTTATACGGGAAAGATAACGATCAAATGATCGTTCAGAACTGTCGTCCCAATAGAGTCGTATATATCCGTTGCCGGCTACGGCATGTACTTTCGGTGGGTAAGGTGCAACGGCAAACTGATAATTTGCGTCATACGCCTTTATAGCCTGAGCCAGGTTTCCATTGTCGGCATCACGATCATCCTGGCGCTGCGGGCTCTTGGTCTGGACAGCGGTCAAAACGAGTGAAAAGCGTTCTGTTGCCCCTTTGTCAAGGGGAAAAGGTGAGGAAGCGACGAATATGTCAGAGTCTTTGCCTTCAGGCGCCTTAGTGTCAAAAGGACCCGGCTGGAGATAGTTGTTCCACAATTCAGCGTCCAGATTTACATTGGTAGCACCTGCGGCTGCAATGGTTACCCTGGTCACCCCTATCATATCCGATTCCTGGATATCCGTTTTATCAATACCTGGCTCTCCCGGATATTGCGATCCTGCACCCGACGAAGGTAAACCATCACCCTGCCCCTGTGAAGGCGTATCCGGATCACCCTGGATACCCACATCGTCAGTCGTAATACTCCAGTCTTTGTTGTTATCAAAATAATCATCGCGCGACTCATCGACCATCGGAGCGGCTGTGTGATAATTCAGCCAGCGGCCCTGGTAATCATCCGTTACCATCTTTTTAAAAGCGGGATCGGTTTTCAGGCGTTGGCGGATCAGGCGATTCGGCACGCAGAAACCCCGACGAATGGTGTCCCCCGGCTGGAAATACAGATAATTGATATACCGCACCGGATGCACCACAAACGTCGAATTTACCAGGGTCTCTTTCTCGAGATCATTGGGTGTGTTCTCATCAATCAGTCCGTCATAGTCATCATCCCGCAGATTATTATTATTTACAGAAGCGGGATCACTTTCCGGAAAAATATCCTCATTTACGGATAGGCCGCCTGGCGGCAGGTTATATGCGTGGCCGTCATAGGTGATTTTACCGCCGCCCTGAGGATATGTGGTTACATAACGGCTCATATCCTGTCCGATAAGGACGATTTTGGAGCCCGGAACGATTGTCCTGCTCTGGAAATCTTTGACCTGAAATGCGGGAATAACCGAATCTACGAGCGCCTGTTGCGAGTAAAACCCGACATCCGCTGTGGTCAGCGGCGAGAAGAGATCAGCATTGTCAGGATTATAAAATGTAGCATCACCCGGATTATAGGTATCACTATCGCCGTCGTTATCGATGCCGTCAATAGCATTGCCTGGGGTTTCCAGGAATTTGAGCCCCATCTCACCGATCGGACCGTCGAATTGTGGGGGTGCGGGTGAGCGGGTGAGGTCGGTCAGATAGGCCACCGACCGGAGTTCATCAAAGATAGGCTGATCGTCAGAGGCTGTTCCAGCAACAAGGTCGGCGATCCAGAGCCCGAAGCCTACCTTTCGGTAATCATACGAACTGCCGTTGGTAATCTCGAAGATATTGAAATGATCGGCATTGATCAGTGTTTGCGTCCAAGCCATCACACGAACATCAAGGTACAGTCCAAGTCCGCCTCGGGACGGGTCGGTTTTATCGGGATGAAACTGGCTGTTGGGATTCGTCAGATACTTGGTATAGAGGTTATCCGTTGCCTTGTAATAAAATTCAAGATCGGCGTTGAACTGGTTCTTGCCGAAATAGCCGTCCCATGCTCCGCCCCATCCTGGTTTATCTGGCCAGGATAAAGGCCAGGTATTGCCCTGTGGACTGCCTGGGCCGCGATCGCTTCGGGCTATCTCTTTACTATTTGGATTGAAGTAGCCATCAACCCCGGCCAACGTCCATCTTTTGCCGACCCGGCTCTGCCGGTATGCGGCAACATCCACAATCGGAAATGTCTTGGTAGTATCCAGTTCATTTCTAACCTCGGTTCCCATCATCACCGATACGAAATACACATAGGTGCGACCGGTGTTTTTAGGATATTCAAACTGAATTTCATCGGGTGTACCCGCCAGTTTACCGGCATGCCCCGTGTTGTAGTACGTAGCACGCAACTGATTGGCATCCATGATTGACCGGCGTACTATTTCCCCATCCATGGCCCGCTCATCACTTGGCCTATATCCCTGCGATTGCGCAAGCGAGGAGGCCACACCGGCAAATGCCGTTAAAAATAGCAGGATGATAAATGATTTGGTCTGCATGAGTACGTTCATCACATTTTAGAATGAAAATTCTGCGCCTATCTGAACCCGGCGTGGCTCCCCGTAATAGGAAGCATTATTGAAATATCCCGGACTGATGGCCGTCGGGATGATCAGAGGCCGGTCGGGTTCGCCCGAATCGGAGTAAACATTGTTCACCAGATCGGTACCAAGCAGGTTATAAGCGTTCAAAAAGATCTTCATGTTAGCGTCTCCGAATAGCCTGAAATTTTTGTAAAGCGTAAGATCGATGGAAAACCGGCTTGGCAGGCGGGCGGTATTACTCAGAGTACGCACGGAAGCGGTCGGACCCGTTCGTACCGTAAAGGGAGTAGACGGTGTGTAAGGAGTTCCCGATGCATATTTTACCAGTAGGCTGCCACCCCACTGATGCCCCGTATAAAACAGGGAGCCATTCAATACGGACGGGCGGCTCCAGTCCAGGGTTTGTAAGTACTTGGTTAACAACTTACCACTTTTGTCGCCTTGCGTGGTAGCCAGAAAAAAAGCAGCCGACGGATCGGAATTGGTGCCTTTTGCATCGGTATAGGTATAATCAATATTCAGGTTGATCTTCTGAGCCAGGTTCTGCGTCAGCGAAAAAGTCAGTCCCTTCGTATTCGAAAAATCCCGGTTTATCCAGGTTCCGTAGTAAACTGCAGGGTTCTCTGTCGTCTGTATGATACCTGAGGATACATAGTTCCTCGTATCTTTATAAAAACCTGTTATTGAAATGGCAGTTCCGGAAAAAATCTGTTGTTTAAGACCAAGCTCATACTGTACCGTGCTTTCCGGTTTGAGGTTGGGATTACCGAAAATCCCGTAAATCCCGGCCGCGTCGGGCAAAATGATTTGGCTATTAGCATAAAGGTATTGATAGGACGGCATCTGGAAGAAGTATCCGTATGAAAAATGCAACACTCCATTGGCTGTAATCGGGTAGGCCACGCCGATACGCGGGCTGACCTGCCATTTGGGATTCACTGACTTCCACCAATATTGCTGCCGTTCGGCAAGCGTCTTCTGTTGATTCTTCTTCAGGATCGGGTTATGGATGTCCGGATCTTTCGGATTTGCCGGAATGCGGGCATTCGG
>CAZNHE010000191.1:0-3890 GCA_964572735.1 uncultured Chitinophagales bacterium
ACGGAATTTTGGAGTGAGGGGGCGCACAAAGGGGAAATCACCCGAAGGGACATTGGGGACGAAGAGGGATGGATTTATAAACGCTTCACGTTAAACGACTAACTTTCGGAACGCATTCGCCGCAAAGCTTAGCTTCACACTCAAGCAAGCCCCTGCAATCTCCGGCTATTGTTATTCTCATTCCATTCTTTTAATCTCGGGTGGAATACAGTGCACCCGCGCTTCTTCATTCCCAATAGTACATTAATACCGGAGATATACTGTCTTGCAACATTCTCAATGAAGAAGAATCTTTGGCGGGGTACCGAATTTCCATTGGAACGGTAGTTTTTTTTAAGGTAGATGATGAGGTCAGCTTAAATGAAGCGAAGGGACAGAATCTTGCTGCTTTTGCTCCCGTTAACACGTCAATCGGTCGGATCAGAGCGATGATCTCACAACTTGCCCGTCGATCTCCATGTGGCCTATATAAATTGCCCGTACTGGATCTTAACGACCTTTTCAAAAGAAAACTGGCATTACCAGATCCAAAGCCGATAAATAGTCAGCTTCTTAAGGAGGATTTGCGGCAATATCTCACAATCATTAGCAGATGAAATTCTTTCTGGCAGTTACGGACGAGGGTTGGTTTCGCTATCTGGCCCGGCAGCAGCCGGATGAGATCAATTTCTGGAGGCCTTCCAGTAAGACAACGTTTCGTGCCATCCAGCCGGGCGCACCCTTTTTATTCAAACTGCACAGCCCCAATAACTTTGTTGTGGGTGGAGGATTCTTTGTTCGTCATTCTATCCTGCCGATATCGCTGGCTTGGGAGGCATTTGGGAACAAGAATGGCGCGGATACATTTGACGCATTTTATCAAAGTGTGATGAAATACAACCGACGTGGCGAGGTCAATCCATCGATTGGTTGCACCATCCTCACCGAGCCCTTCTTTTTAGTCGAAGACGAATGGATTCCGGTTCCGGAGGATTGGAACAAGAGTATCGTTCAGGGCAGGATCTACAATACCGAAGACGTAACCGGCGATCGATTGTGGGATGCTGTTCGGGAACGGTTGGGTAACCAGCTAAAAACAGAGGGTGAATTGGTGTATGAAGAACCGGCACGATACGGAACACCCTATGAAATTCGAAGCCGTATTGGTCAGGGTGCTTTTAGGGTGATGGTCACTGATGCCTACCATCGCCGGTGTGCCATTACAGGAGAGAAGACACTGCCCGTGCTGGAGGCCGCGCATATCAAACCCTTCTCACAACTGGGTCCAAATACAACAAATAATGGTCTCTTATTACTATCCGATATGCAAATATTATTTGATAAAGGATATGTAGCTATCGATGATCAGATGCATATCGTCGTCAGCCGCCGAATACGTGAAGAATTTGAAAACGGCAGAGAATACTACGCGTATCAGGGAAAGGTTTTGGCTAACCTGCCTGATTCTGCTATTGAACGTCCGTCGGTTGAATTTATAAGGTGGCACCAGGAAGAAATATTCAGGGATCGGTGAGCAACACGCGTATCAGACAATAGCCGAATAATTAATGCCCCACCTCACTGATGAAAGTCGATTGAAATAATACTTTTTTTGTAGTGGAGCAGCCGACCGGTATGAATGCGACTTCTCGCTTGTCTGTAAGGTTTTTAACTGAATGGATAATCCTCGCTTGTGTCCCGGCTCTTATGCACGGACGCTGTCAGGCCGCCGTCCAATCCCCTGTTGACAATAGATACGGAATAACGTACGTTATGCACTTATAACTCTTAATCGGTATATGCCATGAAAACACTAACCGTAACCCAGGTCCGAAAGGACATTTATCGCTTACTTGATGAAGCTTCCAGAACTCACGAGCCCATTCAAATTACTGGAAAGCGCTCCAACGCCGTGTTAATCAGTGAGGATGACTGGCGGTCCATCCAAGAGACACTGTACCTGACATCTATCCCCGGCATGGCTGATTCCATCAAGGAAGGATTGGATACTCCTATCGATGAATGTGATGAAGATCTTGCCTGGTGAATAAGTATAGGCTCGTCTTCACCAGGCAGGCCAAAAAGGATGCCCGAAAAGTGGCTTCATCCGGCTTAAAACCTCAAGTGGAAAAACTCCTGGAAATTCTTCGGGCAGATCCTTTTCAGGAATACCCACCTTATGAAAAGCTCATTGGAGAATTGCAAGGAGCTTATTCCCGGCGAATTAACATTCAACATCGCCTGGTTTACCAAACGTATGAAGACAAACGAATAGTTAAAATTATTCGAATGTGGACTCATTATGACTAGAACACTTGATCTGCCACTTTGTGGTTCTTAGGCGCAATGCAGTTCTATAATGCACACCAACTGAAATAACTACCTATAAATGGCTTTTACTCTCCATCACTCCAAATATGATGATCAAACGGTACTGTTTTATCTTGCACTTTAATTAGCCTCCTGCTGGCCTACCCTGCAGGCATATAAATTTGACGCCCATTTACGACGGGCCGAGAGCTCAAACTTCTAACATGTAACCTTCAACCTTCACCCACCTGCCTTGGCCGTGCGGCGCCGAGACCTGCAATGAGTTTGCCAAGCAGGACGACCAGCAGGATCACCAGCGGGATGGTCCAGGAATGCAGGGAGTCGTGCAGCCATCCGAACACAACCGGTCCTACAGCGGCCAGTAAATAGCCGATCGACTGAGCCATTCCTGAGAGCCCGGTGGCTGTTTCCGGGTCTGATGTCCGCAATACAAAGAGAAGCAATGCCAGGCCGAAAGAGCCGCCAAGTACAAAACCAATCATCAGCGACCAGAGGATGTCCAGACCGCTGCCGCTCGAAAAAATCAGTCCGATCAGGCCGATCATCTCCATCATCATTAAAATCCATATCAAATGATGCAGCCGTTTCAGTTTTTCGGCCAGGGCGGGTATGATCAAACTGCCAAGGGCACCCATGCCTTCGGTAAAGGAAAGAATCCATCCCGCTTTGGAGCTGCTCATGCCTACACTTTGGAGTATCTCGGGAAGCCAGGCCAGTATGACATAAAACGAAAGAGACTGCAGGCCCATAAATAATGCTACCTGCCAGGCCAGCGATGTTTTCCCAAGGCGTTTGACGGATTGCAGAAAATTTTGGGAATGATCCGGACGGGTTCTGGAGCGTAGCCTGGGAAGCCATGCGAATACTGCCAGCAGTGCAGGAAGGGTCCATACGCCAAGCGACCACCGCCAGCCCAATGATGCCGCTATCGGAAAGCTGATACCGGCGGCAATCATCGTTCCGATACCCAGTATCCCTGAATAAAGGCTCGTCATTATTCCCGATCGATCGGGGAAATCCCGTTTGATGATGCCGGGCAATATGACGTTACCGAAGGCAATGCCGATGCCAAGCAGCAAGGTGCCTCCGAACAATGCTGCCGCGCCGGGGATAATACGCAGGAAGGTTCCAACAGCGAGCAGTGCCAGAGCGACGGTCATTGTCATTTCAATTCCCCAGCGATTGGTAAACAGAGCGGTGAACATGGATATCACGCCAAATGCCAGCAGAGGCAGGGTCGTCAGAAATCCGATAAGTGCATTTGACAGGCCCGTGTCAACGCGTATGAAATCGACAACAGGACCAACGGCGGCCAGCCCGGGACGCAGATTGAAAGCAATGATAAGAATGGCGGTTGTGAGCAGCCCCCTTTTCAGATGATGCTGAGTTACGGAATTCATTCCGATGGATTGATAGTATTGTGAAAAGCCGGGGCGGGGCAGGTAATTAAACGATTCAATCCCTTACGCTGTCATTATTAATTACCTGACAAAGAAATAATTCCAAGAAGAATTTGAATCTTAACTTCAAACTCCTCATTTCAAGTACTCCAAACTTTGTTTGTGGGCCTGGAGGGATTT
>CAZNHE010000192.1:0-2001 GCA_964572735.1 uncultured Chitinophagales bacterium
TGTTCGCCGTAAAGGCTTTTCTGGAATGTATCACCCCTTATTCGGCCACGATAACGGAGCGCGGCCGAGCCATATAATACTTTAGCCATTGGAACTATTTTGATTTGTCGCGGGCCAGTACGCCGAGTACGGCGGTTAGACCAGCGATGATAAGATGGCTTAACAGGGAATCATCCGCCGTTAAGCCAGTCTCAATGGTTTGAGCCGCTGCCAATAAAATGCCAGCTAATGATGTGCGCCAATGCTTAAACATAGACTAAGAAATAATGGCGCTTACTTCGGATGGGATTCCGGCTTGTCCGGTATCCGTAGAGATTAAACGCACCCGAACTACGATCTTTTGGCCAGCGACGAGATCTCCAAAGCGATCCTGCCAAAGGCTTAAGATATCTATCTCTCCGGTGGTTGCGTCTGCAGTGCCGATGAACCGTAGCCGGTTTTTTACATAGCTTATACCGGGGCCTACAGTACCTGTTGCATAGATAGCACATGCGAAGTTAGCCGGGACGGTAGCTTCGGAAACCGATATGGATAACGACGGAGTAGCACTGTCTGCAGTCAGGTCAGACGCGAAAAAATCCGGGATTGCTACGGGTAAAGGCGGTGCATCTATTCCACTCTCGCCCGCGTTCAGCAGGTTTTGGTTTAAGCGAATGTACAGGACGTTGCCTGCCAGCTTTTGCGGGAAACCGAAAATGTCCGTGATCTGAAAATCTCCGGTTGCATCTTTCCATGCCTGGCGTTGCGCTTCGGTTAAGCCGCGCCACTGGCTGGATAGGTTACCGAGCTGTTGCCTTTGCTTTTGCTGATACGTGGTTTGAGGATTTACCGGGGTCGGTTTAGAACGAACGTAACCACCGTAGCGGTTCCGGGAATAAACCCATCCGTTGAGTTTATTCCTCATGTCTGTGGTGCCTGCACCAAATAATACTTTTGCCATTTTAAAGCGTTTTAAAGCGTGAATAATGACCAAAGATAGGATTTTAGTCAACAACACCAAAATAATCCCGTAATCGCTCCCGCAGGTATCAAAGATTGCATTTAAATTTCGGGGGTATATCCTTAAATCGAAGAATAGGAATAAAACCGCTTGTTTTTGGCAAGGCCCCGGAACGCAGTGGAGGGGGGGAGCCAAAAAAAGCGGAACAAAAACGGAGGATATGGATTATAATGCGTAGCCTGTTGGGGGATGTTGCCGCCCGAAGGGCAGCCCGGCCCGCTGAACCTTTCCCGCGGCCGGCGGGGCCCGAGCGGAGCGCAGCGGAGCGACGGCCCCGGCGGCCGGGGAAGTACAACGCTGGATCCGGGCGGCCGGCCGCTGGCCCCCCGCCGCTGGCACGGAGAAGCCCGACGCAGGAGGGCGACGGGCCAGCAGGCAGCGCCTTCTACCTTATGAGATGTCCGAGCGAGGAACGAGCGAGTACTAAAAGGAAAGGCGGGGGGCCCCGGGGGGCGGCAGAAATAAAAGAGGTGGAGGGCCGGAAGCCCGGAGCGCAGCGGAGGGCAGGAAGGCCCGGAGCGCCGCGAGCGACCCGACCGCAAGACGCATGACGGGGCCGGACGCCAGGAGGGCCCGGCAAGCGGCTTTGCAGGAGGGGCGCGAGACGGCGCACCCAATAACCCAGATGAGGTTATGCACTAATGTTCAGTGGAGCACTGAAGTACAGAGGGAAACGCTTATTGCGTAGCCGACCGGCGTACGACGCAAGGAGCGAAGCGACGCCGCGGAGAAGCCGGGGCCGCCGATGGCGAGCGAAGCGAGACAAGGCAGGAGGGCGCGAGCGGAGCGAAGCGAGCGAAGCGAGCGAGCGGAGCGAGCGAAGCGGAACGCTTTGGCTTTTAACTTTTATGACTTTGTCTATGTAGATCTTTGATCTTTAATTCTGTGGCTTTTTGGCTTTCGATTTCTATCTCTAACTCTAACTGCTCTATTTCGATTTTAAACCTGTTTATTACTACCTCTTTAGCTGCCTTGACTAGTTGAACGTAGTCTAATCCCTC
>CAZNHE010000192.1:2101-3863 GCA_964572735.1 uncultured Chitinophagales bacterium
ACGGCACAACGTTCTAACTGCTTAAGAACGGCCCGACCGGTGGCGCAGGCTCGCCTTATCATTGCTTCGAGCGTTGTAGAATGCATTGCTTCAAAATATTTTGCCGTCTTTAGAATCAGCGAGCAATCCCATAGCTTGCCATCCATTATTTCACTTCGCTGGCTACGTTTGGACATATATTTAGAGAGGTAAGACGCCGCGTCTCTGATTTTAGACATAGAATGTATATCCGTTGAATTTGGGTTACTATGGCCGTACTTATCGCGGAATCCATTTAAATAGCCGGCCTTTGCCTGTAGATAGTTCCATTTGTTGCGAATCTCCTGGTAGTCTACGAAATTCGGAAATGCCATGTGGTAATGAACCTGGCCGCGTTTTTGTAGTTCGGCAACCCATACATATAGCTTTACCCGGTGCGTTTTAGTCAGCCACTGTATAAATGGGCGTAGGCAGGATTTATAGGCCTCCCGGGACGTGTAGTTTTTAGCAGTGTCGGATATTGTAAGCGTGAGGAAAGAGAGCAGATGAGGCATGTTACGTTTAATTATTGGATTATAAATAGTTCGCTTCTCCGTCATTGCACATAAAAGATTTATTGCTTTGATCATTCGCTTTCTGGCTCCGGAGCTTAACTGTCCGTTGTAGGCTTTTGATCTTTGAATTGCCATGTTTTCTGACCTTAATTTGTTTTGCCCGCCGGAGGCACGGGGCCCAATGTAACGATCAAACATTACAATTGATTTATGGCGGACTTGAACTACTGGTTCAAATAATACTGGTTGAAGATTTTGATACATGATAGATCGTTTATGCTACGAACATTTAATAATACTAACAGGGTTTTCATAGATTTCGCCGCGATAATTACGGAAGATAAACCAATAGGCTACGCGGCTTTGGCAGAATTTATAGAGTCACTTCGCAATGAAACACGGGCCCAAAACCACCGATTAGATTGTTAAGCCGATCTCTTATCTCAAGATCATAGAGGAGGTTGTCGTTACCCTCTTTCCTGATTGTCTCCCGGATGAACGCTTCAACCTGATTTGCTTTCCGCAAGCTTACACAATCTACTAATAAAACATACTTTTCGCCCGACACCTGGTCGGTCGCTTTGAAGTTAACTTTGAAATAGCGATTTAATTTAGCCATAACTAAAGATTTAAAAGATGAAAGAATAAAGATAATTAATAATCATCCCGATCTGATTCGAACTTGTCTATTAGTTCGAGTTCGGGGTATGATTCAATGATGCCGCGGATCTTGCGTACATGAGGGTAAGCCTTAAAGTACTGATCTGTTACTTTAAATAGACGCTTTTTAGCAGCGTTTGTGTCCTTAAAGGCAAGTGTTTGATACCGGGACCATCCGTTGATGGGGTGGAGGATTTCGATCGTTAACCTGATCGGGTAAACTGTGGGTTCACTCATAATATATATACTTTAATTGGTTACAAGGGGTTATCACGGGTTTTTTAGCGGAAAAAACAAGAGCAGGTTTTGGGTTATTTAGGTTCCACGTGGAACATAAGCGGGGGCCGCTGTGTCTGCCCCCGCTCCCCTAAACCTTAATTATGAGCGGGCAGAAAGCCCTGCTCCCGTTACCGTCTTATCGCTCCGCGGTTGCTCCCCAGCATTGCCGCGTACCTGTCCGACGGTTCAGCAATGATACACTTCAATTTTGAAATAGAAAAGCGGAATTGTAACAAATGACAATTCTATGACAATTCTATGACAATTCGATGACATTATGCCTGTGTAAC
>CAZNHE010000193.1:0-3833 GCA_964572735.1 uncultured Chitinophagales bacterium
GCAATTCCGGATTTCCACATCGCGGCAATGATCAGGGTCGATCCCGTCGCAATTAGGGACCTTGAGCAGGTTATGCACTTTGATGTTATCCACCAGGACTTTTTCGCAGCCCAGCATGTGCAATCCCCAGTGAGGAGCACGACCAAACGAAATATCCCGGATTTCAAGATCGGTACATTTGGTCAGCACAAAAATTTTGGGACGCCACTCGCCCGGAAGCCACCATTCGTTCTTCTCATCGTACTTCCGCATAAATTGCTTTGCGCGGCCGTCGATATTTCCTGTTCCCGAAATTCGCAATCCCTGTGCCCCCTGTGCCGTAATGAGCGCTCCTCCTTTGTAATCATTTTTGTTAGTGCTGACAACCAGTTCCGCGCCGCCGGCGAGGTGAAAATCAATATTACTTTTCAGAACCAGGGTACCTGTCAGGTATTTGTGCTTCCCGGGGATCAGAACTCTTGCCCCGTTTCCAGCTTTGGCGGCGGCATCGATCGCCCGCTGGATAGCCGCGGTATCCAGGGTCGAGCCGTCTCCTTTGGCGCCGTACTTTAATACATTGAAAACGGGGGTGTCTTTACGAAGGCTCTTACCCATCAGCTTTCCGGGGAAAAGACGGGATCCCAGAAAGGCCGCACCGGTAAGCCGGGCGCCAAGACTCAGGATTTCGCGGCGCGTAAAGGAACGTTCACTCATAAAGATTGCTTGTTTCGTTGTTTTTTCAATCTTTGGTGCCTGTTATAATCTCCCTCCGGAGAGAAACTAAAGGCATCCAATCATATATTATTTCTCACACATTACTTTTCGCTATTCTGACAGCGTATGCTTCATCCTTACCTTCAAAATTGGCCCGAAAGATGACCCATTTCCCATCCGGGGAGAAATGGACATTAGGCTCCAGCGCACGGTAATCCTGATGCTGCATATTCACCAGTTTTTCGGCATGAAGGCTGTCGCCGTCGGGGTGAAAGAGATAAATCCACATGCCATCCGGAGCTTTCGCTACTTGTGTAGGATCGCCGCCGTCGCCGGCAAATAATTTCTCATTTGGTGAGATAGTGAAGTGAATCGACCATTCGTTGCGCTTCATGGCGTAACGGGTTTCGTGCCCGCTGTCAATATCAACGCCTGCCAGATAAAAGGTAGCTCCGCGCGGTATCTGTAAATCGAACCAGATCTTCTTTCCATCGGGCTGCCATGATTCATGGCCGTTTATTTCCATTTTCACCGTACGCTTATGCATTAACCGTGTCTTGCCCGTATTCAGATTCAAAAGCCAGGTGCGGTCGACCAGTTCCCATATACCTTCATGCGCAAACATCAATAAATTGGGGTCGGTCGGCGAAAACTGCAGGTGATTCAGCCAGTTATTCTCATGGTGGATCTTTTTTAGCTTCCCGGTATTAATATTAATTGTGAAGAGGGTATGCTTAATATGAGCCTCCATGGTACGGTACATCCAGTCCTCCTTATTCCTGGGCTTAGAAGGATATTTATCGAGGACTTTACGCAGTGCTTCACGTGAGGAATAAACGCCTGCCAGGAGTTCTTCATTGGAATTCAGCGTAGAAATGTGGCCCTGGAAATCTTTTGGAAACACATAGATCAGTTTCGTTTCATGCGAATCGACATTAACGGCAAATACGCTGTCGTGACTTTGGAAGAATACCTCACGCTTCTTCGTCCCCACTATTTCGCCGCCTACTCTGCCCTGGCGATGAGTTATCTGATTAATCTGATAATTCTGAAGATTCACGGTGAACAATTGGCTCCCATGATCAGTGGAACCATGAAAAACCATCAAAGAGCCTTTACCATCTTTGGCAGGCAGGAAAGGATTGTTTGTAAAGTAAAAGCTGCGGTTATCCCCTTCGCGGCGTGTCAGGCGTACAATTTCATGCCCGGTAGTTTTATCGATCCAGCGATTCGGCATTTTCCGGCCGCCGGTTTCCATCACAGGAATAGCGGCATTCTGCCTTTCATCCTGATTGTTTCCCTCACTTTTGCTGCAGCCCCACAACAAGAGTGCGATAATAAGATATATGGGAAAGTGTTTCATGAGAAAATCCGTTTTTATTAAATCTACAGTTAGAAAGCTCTGCGGGGAGAAGAATGAATCACTATGTGCACAAAAATTCCGCAAAAGCAACTACATAGTATACATTGTGATATCCATCGTGTTCTTTGCAGTAAAATGGAAACGCCAGGTACGCTAAGAAATAACTTTTTTGTACCTGGCGAATCCATAGCGCTCCTTGCGGTAAGGAATACCAGGAAAAAGAAGAGGACTTTGAAACCACGCGTATGAGATAAGCTTATAGCTTACAAGGTAACCAGGACCCTTATCTTAGGTATTGGTGGAAATCAATCAAAGCCCTCCTGGTGTGTGTGTTTTTGGACAGGGTGTTAATTATAACCGGGGTTTTGTTTAAGGTTCGGGTTTGCATCGAGGGCACCTGTTGGGATAGGATATATCGTCGTATAAGCAGAATGGTTGGTAACAAAGCGAGGGGCTGTTGTAAATTTACCGAAACGAATCAGATCCCTTCTCCTCACCATTTCAAAACAAAGTTCCCTTCCGCGCTCATCCAAAATATCTTGTAAAGTCAGATTATTTAGTGGAGTAGCATTGCTCCTTTCCCTAACTTTGTTGACTAAACTCAATGCCTCCGACTCATTTTGGCCGGTTCTTAACAAAGCTTCAGCCTTTATGAGCAAAATATCAGCATATCTAATAACTGAAATATCATTGCCGGCACTACCACCATTGGTATTTGGATCTACTTGCCATTTTACCCATTTAATTCCCGCATTCATTGGTTGATTGGAGATTCCTGTGGCCTTAACAACAGTATATGGAACAGGACCTTCCGTCGATTTACCGGGTTGATATAAAGTAGAGTTGCCATCAGGCACAACCTTTTCCACCATGACGGTATCGCCATTGATGGGGTTAAGCATAGGCCCCAAGCCTCCTAAAAACATTTTTTTTCTAACATCCTGATCCTCAAATAAGTTTAATATTTTAGTAGTAGTTGCAAAACCATCCTGTGGCGTATAAGGTAATCCAAATAATCCCCCGCTTATTCCCGGGAGTGTTTTTAATAAATATGAATTACCCAGGCCGCCAGGCACATTTGGCGACATAACCCAGGCCCAAATTATCTCCGGACTATTTTCATTATCCGGAGAAAAATTATCAAAGTAATTCGAAGCCAGTGTATAAGCATTCGAATCGATCACCTTATTAGCATACTCCAGGGCTTTGTCATACTGAGCTGTACCGGTATATATTTTGGCGTTCAAATATATAACAGCTAACATCGCATAGTCTGCTTCTTTTGTTAACCTTCCGTAATACTCACTTCCAACGGTAGTTGCCGAAGGCAGATCGGCCGAGGCTTCAGTGAGCTCCTTCACCACAAAATCAAAAACCTCCGTTCTGGTATTTTGCTTAGGCAGGCTACCCGGATTTACTTTAGCCTTTGTGAAAACCGGAACATTCCCGAATAAATCCATCAAATGAAAGTACGCAAACGCTCTTAAGGAACGTAGTTCAGCAATAGGACCTTTAGTTTTTGAGGCATCCAGATCCGACTTCTTCAATTGTGGTATCAATGAATTTACTTTACCCACAACATTAAAATAAGAATTCCATGTACCTTCGATATACGGATTACTTGGTATCCAATCATGCGTTTGTAAAGCTATATAGTACTGGCTATGCCACCAACCCTGGATTTTACCAACAACCGTTTGTTCTGAAGAAAGTTCTTCCAGCCGGTAAGGCGGCCCCATACCAGGACCGATAGAACTGGCTCTGTATACTCCCGATA
>CAZNHE010000194.1:0-3705 GCA_964572735.1 uncultured Chitinophagales bacterium
GTCAACCCACCCCCGGCCCCTCCGCAGGAGGGGAGATCTTCCATCGCTTTTATTTTGAAATCCGGCGAAATTTTCTTAAATGGAAGAAGGCAGGATTAGCCGTTGCATGTACTGAACAATCATTATTATAGCAACAATGATTATGGACCGTAATCTTATAAGTTAGCAAGCTGGTGTTTCTCAACCGTCCCATAGCCGCTTTCATGTTCATCCTGGCGACGCTGATCTTCGGGGCGATTGCATTGTATGAGCTTCCGGTGAACCTGCTGCCTTCGGTGGAAAACCCGGAACTGCTGGTCCGCACCGAATGGAACGGCGCCTCGGCCCGGGAGGTCGATCACAGCATCAATAAGCCCCTGGAAGCCTACCTGAGCACCATTAACGGTATCCACTCCATCCATTCCATTGCCAAACAGGGGTTGAGCCTGATTTCCCTTCAATTCGCCTGGCATACCAACATGGATCTGGCGTTTTTGAACACGCGCGAAAAACTGGATCAAGTGCGTTTGTCGCTGCCACAGTCGGTCAGTCGTCCCGAACTGGTACGTTCAAATCCGTCTGACCGGCCGGTGGCGGTGTTAAGCGTGACCTCTCCGGCAGCGGGAGAGAATAATTTATCCGGCCGTATCGCATTGCGCCAATGGACCGACCAGGTGCTCACCCGCAGGCTTGAGCAGGTTGACGGAATCGCCCAGGCGGTCATCGTTGGAGCCGTACAACCGGAGGTGGATATCCGGTTTGATCCGAATAAACTGAATAAATATGGACTCACGGTGGGCCAGGTGCAACAGGTATTACAGCAGGCCAATCTTTTCAGTGCCTCCGGAGAATTGCGCGAGGGCTGGTACCGTTATTCCCTGAAGATAGAGAGTCGGCTGACCAGCCTGCAGGCCATGCGCACATTGCCGGTAACGCTTTTGGGTTCCAATAAGATCCTGCGATTGGCCGACATAGCCGACGTTCGTATGGGAGAGGTCGACCCTGTTTCTTTCTCTTTACTCGACGGGGTGCCGGTCATTACCGTACTGGTAAAAAAGGATTACGGGAGTAATACAGTGAGCGTTTTTAACCGGCTGAAACCGGTACTTGTTTCCTTACGCCGCGCCAATCCCGGCATTCATATTTCGGTATTGCGTGAGAGTGCAACCATTATTCACCGGACGATTAACAATCTGATACAATCATTGATCATCGGTGCTGTTCTCGCATTCATTGTACTGTTTATTTTCCTGCGGGATCCCCGCCTGCCCACCACCATCGGTGTCTCCATTCCCGTGAGTATCTTCATCACCTTTTTTGTGATGTATCTTTTGGGGATTCAGCTTAACATTATTTCACTAAGCGGCCTGACACTGGGGATCGGAATGCTGGTGGACAATTCTATTGTCGTGCTGGAAAATATTAACCGGTACCAGGTGAGGCCGGGCTGGTCCATCATGCAGGCCGCTTCGGTGGGTACCCGCGAAATTGCCCTGGCAGTAACCGCCTCAACACTGACAACCATCTCGGTATTTCTGCCATTGTTATTCCTGGGAGGATTCGAAGGCATCTTGTTCCGGGATCAGGCGCTAACGCTTTCCATCAGTTTGCTGGCTTCGTTACTGGTGGCTCTTGCCGTCATACCGGTACTGGCCGTTCGCCTGGGGCGTGCCGGGGCGAAGATCACCGTCAGAGATAATTATCGCGCGGTGCAAAATATGCAAAAGGGCTATAAACGGATACTTGACCGGGTATTGGATCACCCCTCTATTTCCGCCGTTGTATTGAGTGGCATCATTCTTCTGGCCGTGATCGCTTTTTTGCTTACCCCCCGGCGCCCAATGCCCGTTATGATACCCGCGGAATTGGATTACCAGGTTACCTTGCCCTCCAATACCAGCCTGCTCACCAGCCGTTACACAGCCGATCAGATGACACAATCTTTGGAAGCCCGGACGGGGATACAAAATGTACTGGCTATCGGAGGATATACTGATCAATCGAATCTCTCCAAATTGAGCAGTGAAGGACTCGACCGGTTTACCCTGCGGGTTCCCGTAACCGGCCGGGAACAGATCCGGAAGGTGCAAACTATGATAGCAAAATGGGGGCAGGGCCATCCCGACTGGTCCATAACCGAAGAAAATGGCCCCGATGCGCGGGGGATCAGCAGTATCTTGCAGTTTTCTTCTGTACCGCTTGTTTTGCATCTGGTGGGCCCCGATCGCTCTCAGAGTGAACGATTCGCGGCTCCGCTGGATGCGTATCTGAAGCAGGTGATTCCAGACTGGACGATGCGCCTGAAGTACAATCGTCAGCAAAAGATGTATGGACTGGCTTTTCGTGACAGGGTTTTGATAAATCTGGGCCTGTCGCGCGGTGAAGTGCTCGGTTATCTGCAAAGCCTGTCGACGGGGAAGAAAGCGACTGAATGGATTCATAACCAGAATCAGGTTGATGTTCGCCTTTTTAGCGGAAGCGGGCGGTTTATGGATCCACAGGAAATACGGCTGCATTTGAACGGACATGTTATCCCGTTGACGCAAGTGGCTTCTATTGTCCCGATCAAAGAACCCGAACAACTTGAGCGTATTGATCAGACACCGGTATTGACTTATCTGACGAACGTCAGTCTGTGGCAATGGTGGTGGCATGGGGATCAAATCCGTACAGCACTTCGTCAATTTATGCAAAAACAGGGTATCCGGATCGGGGTCGGCGGACTTGCTCTGCAATTACAGTCGCTGCTCCACCAGATGGGGCTGCTGCTCTTATTTAGTGTCATTGTTATTTACATCATCATGGCGGCTCAGTATGAGAGCCTGATTTATCCCCTGATCATTCTTTTCTCCATACCGTTTGCCTGGAGCGGCTCAATGCTCTTTCTATGGATCACCGGGCAAAGCCTGAATATTTTTTCATTTTTGGGATTGTTGATCCTCAGCGGAGTTGCTGTCAACGATGCCATCCTGATAGTGGATTTCATGAGCCGCTATTATCGTGAAACCGGACAACTACGTGCCGCAATCCGGCAGGCGGGAGAGCATCGTTTCCGGCCTGTGACGATGACAGCCCTTACCACCGTTTTTGGTCTGATCCCGATGGTGATTCCGATCGGAACCGGCTGGGCTTACCGGCTTTCCCTGGGTGTTTCGCTGATGGGAGGTATGATATCGTCCACCATCCTCACCCTGTTTTTTAGTCCTCTGCTTTTTGGCGGGGTGGAACGGTTTCGTCGTTCCCGGCAACGAGTGCCTGAACAAAAGACAGAACTTTTAACAGAAAAATGAACGGGATGCTGAATACTAAAGAATTAATGGATGATAAATGAATTATAAGGATCTTATTATATGGCAATTGTCTCGGAAATTGGTTGTTGAGATGCATGAAATGGCACTTAAGAAGTTACCGAGGTTTGAAATGTATAAGGAGGGTGGTCAGATAAGAAGATCATCCAAGACAGTAAAATCCACAATAGTAGAAGGTTGTGGCAGAAGGAGTTATAAGCGGGATTTTATAAAGCTTTTAAATTACGCTTTGTCTTCTAATGACGAAACAATAGACCATCTTGAAGCACTTTTTGAAATCAAATCGCTAAATGATGAACAGCTTTATAGCAAATTGAAGGTAAAGCTGAATGAATTGGGAAGAAGGTTAAACAATTTCATCCCGAGTGTGGAAAAACAACACTTAAGCAAAAAATAACCGGACAATGTATCCAGCATC
>CAZNHE010000195.1:0-3685 GCA_964572735.1 uncultured Chitinophagales bacterium
AATCGACAATGCCGGTGTTCGTCATCGAAATTTCATAAACGACGAAGTCATTCAGATTTTGAGTATTAGGCGTGAACTGGATTACACGGAGTTTCATATCCACCCCGGCCGTTGTTGGCCATCCGGCCTCATAAACCAAGGTCGTACGTGTCTTATCCGTATAATGAGCCGGAATTACATAATTCCGGTTGGGGTCGTTTGCCCCCGGTACTTTGTCTCCATACGTAGCAAACATGAACCGGCTGGTTTTGTTAGCTCCAAGGCTATCGGTGGAACCGTCGGCCTTTCTGAGCGGGTTGCCAGGTCCGAAACCCGGCCATCCGTTTTGTTCATACATCGGAAACACAAAAGCCGGGGAACTCCGCCATGTCGTTACCAGTCTATAGCCGCCCGGCCACATCGAAGTCGGGCTTGTCCAGGCACCCGGTGTTCCAGCCATGATGATATTATTTGCACCCTGACTTCCGAAGGTGCTGCCAAGGTAGGATGCGTAATCGGAATTCATGGGATTCACCGTTTGCCAGAATTCACCGCCCGTCATATAACCGGCCTTGGGAATCGTACTCTGTATTGTGTTGTATTTGAATACAGACGACGGCGAATTATAAACCTGGGCCAGCGAAGTCTCGCTGTATATGCCCAGCATGAATAAAAGCAGGCCTGCAAAAATTATTCTCTTTTTCATAATAAAAATGGTTTTAAAACTTGTACATGAAGCTTCTGTCAGAAACGAACTTTCGCGCCGAAGAAGATATTACGCGCGGGTCCGTAAATAGCCGTACCATCGTTCAGAATCAATCGTGATCCCGGGTTATCATGCAACTGGAAGTTGATAGGACCCTGAGGGGTATTATTCTGATAGGCCACGATATTCTCTTTGTTTGTCAGATTGGTTACGTCTATATAGACATCCAGACCGACCGTTTCTGTGAGGTTGAACTTCTTTTCCAGCCGGGCATCGATCTGATAATTGGCAGGAGCCACTAACAGCGAGCGATCGCGGGGATCCACACCCACAGCCCGCGGATAAAGGAATCCGCTTTCGAAATTACCAATCAGACCCAGGGTGAAGCTGGCCGGGAAAGTTGCCAATGCCCTCAATACCACGCGGTGAGTGCGGTCATAACCACCCGTCAGCGTAGAAGTACCTCCGGTGATACGTTCCGGGAAGTATTCGAAATACTTCACGTTGCCGAACGGCAATTGACCGGGCTTATTCGTTTCATCGACAAAACTATTCTGATTCTGCCCTGTTTCAACGGAAGCTTCAATGGACGAATACGTATACGAAGCTGTCAGACCAAGACTTACATCTTTTGCGATCTGAATGGGTTCGCGGCGTAAAACAAGCTCGAGACCCCGAACATCGGCATATCCGAAGGATGTCTCAAACGAATTAATCGCTCCGGATGAGACCAGAAATTCTTGTCCCGGCAGCAAACGGCTTGTAGCAGACATGCTCGCTCTGGAGTAATTCTGTATGCTGCGCATATAGGCATTTACATCCAATCCCCAGCCATGGGTAAATTCCCACTGAACCCCTAATTCATAATTATTAGAGATGATGGGCTTCTGTGCCGGATCCTGGTAAGTGAAAAACCGGTCGAGTGAACTGTTCCCATCATAATACCGATACAATACGCTATAAGGAACCAGTTGCTCGGAACGATTGTATGAGAAGTACATCGAGGCCGTAGAGCTGATCGGATGCGATACCCCAAGACTTGGCTCCCAGAAAACATCGACCGGTATCTTCTTGCCGCGATCGAAGTTATTGCGTGCCAGCTTGCGTCCGTTAATGGTGACCGAATCACGCACAAAAGGATGGAAATAATCCTTGATCTGACGCATGTCGCGGTCAACAAATGCGAGGCGCATGCCCAGATTAATGATCAGACCTGCATATTCCATTCTATCGGAAGCATACAAGGCCAGATTCCAGGGATGGCGTTTCCATTTATGCGGGATATACGGTTCGAGCATACCATTCAGCGTAGAGTTGATGCCATCAACTCCATATATCAGATGCTTCGCATACGTCTGGGCGTCAAAAGATGCCCCCGCCTGGATGTAATGATTCGTGAACAACTGGTTTGCATAGTTGATCTTAATCACGTTGCTGTAACTGCTGTGCTGTTCAGCATACGGAAGCGGGTTTTTCAGTTTATACTGGTTGCCCAGACCGGGTTTAACAATACCACTGTTGGTGGTTTGATCAGAAAGCATGGTATAGAACATCTTGTTCCGGACATCCGCATCCCCAATGTACTTTTTAATGACAGCGGGATCTTCAAAATTGATAAACTTCCCATGCTCGTTAATCTCGGTAATACCATCTCCGTTATCGTCAGGATAACCGTAGGCCATCTTATTAAAGGTTCTGTATGCCTGCACAGAGAGAACGGATTTGGGCGAGAAGAAATGAGTCAGTTTTAACGAACCGGCATAACTCCCTCCTCTGTTCTGCGCAACTCCCTGTAAATAGAATCGCCAGAAGTCGTTGTAAGAGGTATTTGCCCATCCTCCCCAAAGTCCTTTGTCTTCGATCATACCTATCGCCTCAAGTTTTGTATTCTTGCTGAAGCTATAGGTAGTTTTAAGGATTCCGCTCATCCTTTTGGAAAAGTTATTGGGTTCATAGCCATGATCGGAAAAAAGCCGGCCACTAACCATGAAATTCCAGTTCTTCATGACAGAACCCCCAAGAGATATGCGAAGATCCTGGGTAGGTTTATCCCCTGCACTATACTCGCCTGGCGTCCAGGTGTAATAAGCTGCTTTGGGGGAACCGGCATCTTCCAGACTCTGCTTTATCTGCGCATAGAGCGCTGCGTCATTATAAAAATCCAGCGAATCAGGCCCCGGACGAGCAGTGCTCGGCGAAATCCGGTAAGATACGGATCCGTGGATAGGACCGTGCATGTCGGCAAGCGATATATCTACAACGCCACCCGTTGCAGAAGGATAGGCCGATGATCCCGCACCCGTATGCAGCGAAGCCATCCCAACGGCACTTGGATTGAGGTTGAAGATGCTCGAATTCTGCGCCTCATGAAAACGGTTTGTATTGTGGTAAAGCTGTCCGCCGTAATTACCCAGGGCAGTACCATAATAATCATCACTGATGTCAATCCCATCGACCACCGTCTTCGTTTCATAGCGTCTGCTGCCCCGTACGAAACCTTTATAGGAGTTGCCCGTGGTAGCTATGACATCCTGTACCGAAGTCACCGGTAGGGAACTGATCTGCTGACCTGTTATTACGGTTTGTGACGATGTCTGGTTCGGATCAACCAATGGCCTCGTGGCCTGAACGGTTACCTCCTGGCCCTGGATAACTTCCTGCGATAAACTGACGTCAAGAGTGGTGGTACGAACGCCGGAGATTATCACATTCTGAATAACCTGGGTCGTATAACCGACTGAGGAAATCTGAACCGAATAAGTACCCGGCGCGATACCGATGACCACATAATGACCGTCAGCATCTGTAGCAGCTCCCGTGGTAGTTCCCTGAAGGAGTACTGTTGCACCCGGTAAAGGCTGGTTAGTATTGGCGTCTTTAATCGTTCCCGACAATTTTCCTGCCTGGGCAAACGCTTCCTGCGTAAACCCGGCCAAAAGCAAAATCGCCAAAACAACTAAATACTTCGTAGCATTGTGTTTCATTATCATTGTTCTCCCG
>CAZNHE010000196.1:0-3631 GCA_964572735.1 uncultured Chitinophagales bacterium
CATGTATAAAGTGATTGCCGGTGTATTCCTTCTGTCTTTCATGCAAGTCGGGGGGATCCGCGCATTCTGGATCATGAAAAACAGCGTCGGGCTTCTCTGTGCCCGGGATAAAAGCATATCGGAAATGATTTGCAAGTAACCTGTTATTTAATTACCGTATAAAAAGGATAGTGTGATAAGAATCCAACAGTAACAGCGCTGAGCCACCCTCAACAATTGAGTTGTTATAACACCGGTCTTTTCATCATTACTGTTTGTGTGCGGAAGCGCTTCCTTACAAGAAATGAAGCGCAGCAACCATATCCGCCGCGGCGGAGGTCGATACCTGTAAATAAAACCACTCTTTTCATCCATTACTTACCGTTTCCTATATAACAGGAGGAATCGCTCATGAAAACTCTCATCAAACAAATCACCCATTGGTTGGCCCATCACATCCATTGGACCGGCATGCTTATTATGGCCGGGGCATTTTTTCTGCTGCCGCTTACAGCCCGGGCACAGTATAACATTGGCAAGGATATGATTGAGCAGGCTAGGGGGAAAATACAAGCCAAAGGGGCTAACCAGGTGACGAGTCTCTACAATAATCAGCATCCTGTAGGACATCTAACACTTTATAATATATCGAGCATAGGTTATTTCCAGCCGGAGCTGGAGATCCATTTTAATAAAGAAATATACGATCCGGATGATGAAATAGTGATTACACTAACACGGAAAAAAGAAAATGTGAATTACTACCGGTCCCGGGGCTTGGGAAAAGACAGGGGGAAAGTTTTTAAGTCTATGATATATAAAAAATTACCTGTTGACATAATCACTTCTTTTAAAATAAAATCTATCTCTAAAGCGGAAGATAAAAGTGGGACATTATGGCTGGCGCCGGGAGAACAGGTTACCATCCAATACATATTTAATAAATCTATAGCTTATCAAATATTTAATATATTTTCGGGCAATGCATATCGTGGAATTGGTCGGGAATATGCCATTGACTTCGATGGAAATCCCAAAATAAAACGACCTCCTTCTTACATTCCTCAAAAGAAGAGTAATACAGGCAAGGTGGTTGTCGATAGTGTGATGACGCCCCTGATTCTGAAGACTATACATCCGGATACCACTTCGAGGCGTCTTCATGCGGTGTACGTTCCGGAAAAGAGTGGAAAAAAAGAAAGTACCTCAGGCCACACGTTCAAAAATCAACCGGTGCTACCGGACAAACGGTCAAATGCTGCCATTTACAATATCATAACGGCAAGCGGCAATTCAGATACAGAGATGCAGAAAAAACCGGTCTGCTTAAACCGGTGGGCCATTTTACCCTGGTGATCGATGAATCGGACGATTTGGCAGGGCTGGAAAACTTCAAGAACGGTGGTTCCCCACCCGGCGATATGATAGGATCCGCCTATCCCGTCACAACAAATCCCGACGGTACCTTTCAGCAAACAATATATACCTCGAAAGCCTGGATGATGGTGGTATTCGATATCGAGAGAATTGAAAATAACCATACGGTATATGAAACTTTTCAATATATCGATAAAAGCAACTATAAGAAGATAGCTGGGGCCTTCGACATCAATTCGACGGATGTTTCAACGATAAATCCGAAAGCTGACCTGGAAGTAAGCAGTGATCCAATACTTGAAACCATCCGGAGAGAAGCCTCTATAGCAAACCGGATCGATGAGGCACTTACAACTGATGTGGGCAATGGAGTAAATCTGGGTAGTCTCCAGACTGTTTATATCGTGACAGCGAGTTCAGGTATTGATTACCAATCTGACGCTTATGTAAATACAAATATTGATCAGACGAATAATATTCAAATTGGCTCATATAAAAACGTCGATCTAAGCGATGCCGTCATTTGGCATGAGTATGGCCATACCCTGCAGTTTGCCCTAAATGATTTTACCGAGCCACCCGAGGCCGGCGGCGCCCACGCTTTAGACAACCTGGTCCACCCTGATGTCGCCTATACCGAAGGCTGGGCCGACTTCTGGGCGTGCGTGGTGGCCGGGAATGCCAATTTATGGTCCGGAGCACCGTATTACGCCAATCTCAATCTTGGAATTACCGACTATACCACCTTTATCTATAGGTCTCCTCTCTCCAACGGTGGTTATTATGTGGGTAATAACCTTATGCGCGACACCCGCACGCCCTACGACGGAGTGGAAAACGAAGGGATGGTGGCCTCTGCATTCTGGTCCATAATGGAGAACAGCGGCGGCCTACCCTACGGCCTCTCCAATGTCTGGGATGGAATGAAACAATTTTACTATGGTTCTACACACTACGCCTACAATTTCATGGAGTACCTGGCGGATAATCCTTCCCTGAGCTCGATTCTCACCAGTCAGACTTACCAGCGGATGGGCATGGGTTCCGGGTTTACCTTTGTAACACCCGGAACCCAACTTGAGACAATGATTCCGAACCTTCCGGATAAACGGTTGGTTTATATAAGCGCTGGTACTTACAAACTCAACAGCCAGATCATCATCGATCAAAAATCGGTGGGAATGTTCGGGGAGAGCGCCAAAGATGTGTTGATCGAGGGACTTTCCAACCAAAACTCGGTGAATGTCCGGCGCCCGAACCCCCATAACGACTGGGTGAAAATAGCCGATATCAGCTTTGGAGACGGCAATTACGGGATCGACGCCCTCTGGGATGATGACCCGGATTTACAGTCGAGGCTGGATGTGGAACGGTGCATCATAAAGGACAACCTGAAAGGATTGTGTTCGGCGGGCGACCTGGTGATTCGCAATACCAATTTCGTGGGAGAACACGGGGCCACCGGCCTCTTTTTTCTGGAGCGGGGGGAAGATCATCATATCCTTCTTCTAAACAACATCTTTTCTGATTACGATACCGGTTTGTTGTTCAACAATTCGGCGGATATGGAAGGAGCCATAGCGAATAATATCTTTGACGGCATCGGAACCATGGCAGTGGTTCGGTCAGGCGCAGGCCCTAACTCCACCCGCGAGTATCTGGATTTTGAAAACAATGCCCTTTATGACAGTCCGATGCCCAATTACGCCGGAATGAATGTAAGCAATACGTTAAATGCATATCCATATTTTTCAGTGACCGGATATTACGTCAGCACTAATTCTTCGTATCTGGATTATGGGATTCGTGATGCTTTGGGATATAATCAGATTGATGAATATTTTGATGACCGCGCTAAAGGCACGCATAAAGGAGGCTATACCAACTATAATTACGGAAGTACGACACAAAACTGGCTGGGGATCTATGGCGGTCCCCTGGCCGTTTATCCCGGCAGTACAATGTTGCCCCCGCAGTCGCCGGTGATCAACATGGTTGCCTCGGACATTCAAACCAAAGCCGTGTGGGGCGGCCAGGTGCATGTAACAAAGACTATCAACATCGCCGGCGGTGGTTCCCTGACCATTTTGCCCGGAACGGATATCAGGCTGACTTCCAATGCTGAGATCGTAGTCAGACCCGGCTCCAAAATCATTGCCAACGGTACCTCGTCCGATCCGATCACCTTCACCCGCCTGGATCCGAATCAGCAATGGAATACCGTGGCCCTGCTGGGCGACGGCAGTCAGTTCACCTGGTGCCTGTTCGATGGAGC
>CAZNHE010000197.1:0-3554 GCA_964572735.1 uncultured Chitinophagales bacterium
TGAATATATACCCGTTGCGGTAAATCGCTATCAAAACCTACAAAGCCAACTGCATATCAGCTATGTTTTTCGTGAAACCAACACCGACGGCACCAATTGTATATGTGTCGGTTTGACAAAAAGAAATGGAATGGAAATTATTTTGACTTATAACGAACATAATCAAGTCAGTATTTTTGTCATGAACGGAATCCTTTATATGTATTATAGTTTTGTTCCGTATGTAGACCCATATTTGCCCGATGGGTATTCTCTTGAGTTAGACTTTCATCATAAACCAATGTGGTGTATTAGACATAAAACTATACCGATTTTCTTTGAAAAAGTGTTTTGTATTGACACAAAAGTATCGTGGGTTGTTCAGGCATTAAAACAAAAATTCGATGAAATATGAAAATGACTAACGTTGAGGCGATCATTAAATCATTATGCTATGAATACACAAGCGGTTATACTCGAACTCAATGAATTACCGGAAATATACAAAGCCGAATACATCGGCAATAATATATACCGGGTAATTTTTGATGATAAATCACTCACAACTATCACAGGAACCTACCAGCAAATCATGAATGTTCTGGAAGAATCCATAGATTTTGAGATATGGTAATCAACAGCTATATTTTTCTGGTAGATACATCAGATAAACGGGTCGAATATTTCAATTCCTCTAAGGTTCGATTAAGACCCGCTTGTAAAGCTATAAAACCTTGATGTTTTTGTCAATAGCACTGGTTTTGAAGTGGTGGTTGTTGTCGATCCCTGGTAGCCGGAAAAGTGCCGGGGATCGACAACCGTCTTGAATGTCCCGATTCGGCGGTTTTTATGAAAATTGCGGCTACGGAAGCTTGTTTTCCAGGGTAAGCGGACTCATCGACAACAAAAACGGTCACAGAACAGTATCAATCGGGTTTTTGTCTTTTCCGATTACTTCTTTCTTCAGCCATTTTCCGTCGCGGCTCGTGAAGAAGATCAGGCTGTCGCCTTCGCGCATGATCTTCCGGGCGCGATGTTTCAGTTCTTTTAAGGTAACCTCTGAAATCTCCCCTTCAAAGACCGAATTCTGGATCCAGTTCAGATATTGCCGGCACAACTTCAGCATCCGGGTCACCCGCTTTTCGTTAATGTCATATACCGCAATCACATACACAGGAAACTACCACCACATCTTAAAAGGTTGATACGTTTCAATGTCGAGCAGATGCTTGGTCAGTTTGTAGCATTCCAGGCGGATCAAATGTTTGTAACTGACATTCCTGCCGATGGTCCGGTGCCTGATTGTTTCGGCCAGACGTTCTTCCCATGCTTTAACGAAGATCTTCTTGCCCTTCGGCTTTAGAACGATACCTTCAACTTTCCAGTCGAAATCGTCGTCTTTAATCTGATGTTTGTTGAACAGCCGGAAGATGAGTCGGTCTACCAGCACCGGTTTGAAGATCTCGGCCAGATCAAGCGCCAGTGAGAACCGCCGGTAGCCGGGTTCGTGCAGAAAACTGATGGTGGGGTCGAGCTGGGTGTGATAGATCTGATCGAGGCAGGCCGTGTAACAGAGCATGTTTCCAAACGAGATCAGCGCGTTCACCTCGTTTTCGGGCGGGCGCCGGGTGCGTTCTCCCATCTCGAAATCGTTGATGATGGTATTGAAGGCCTCATAATAGACCTGCCTGATGTTTCCTTCAACCCCCATTAACGAACTAATGTCATCGGTTTTGGAGATCTTCCCGTACCAGTGATCCAGTTCATCGATCACGGATTGCAGGTCCTTCTCCCGCCGCTGATAATAGGCCAGATTTTTTCGCATATTGACAACGGCTCCGTCGATGAACCGACGGGCAATCCGCAGACGGGCCGACGGGTTGTGGTAAGCCAGGGCCTGTGCAACCCGCAGCCTTCCGGCCAGCAGGTACTCTTTGGGATAGAACGAGCCGGTGTAGTGCTCATAGTAGTCGAAGTAGTGAAGACTGATCTTATGCTTGCCCAGGAAATTCATCACCGAACTGTTGGTATCGAGACTGCCGAAACAATAGAGGTTTTCCACTCCCTCCACCGGCAGATAACGCGGAGCTCCCCCTTCGGCATCAGCCGGATCGAATTTCAGCGTGTTGTCTTTCCGGCTCAGCCGCCCCGGATTAAACAAATAATAAGTTTTCTTCACAGCCATGATCGTCTACTCCTTTTCCCCGCTGTAACAGAATTCATAATAGCTGCATGATTTGCATATGGATTTTTCGATAAGTGGCGGACATTCGTTTTGATGAATCAATTTCGTGATCTCGCCGACCATTTCCTGTAACGCAGTCCGGTCTTTATCGGTCAGTTCAACCCTCCGTGTTTGTCGCAGTTTGGGATATTCGAGGATAGCCGTGACTCCTTTAATACCGTATTCTTCCAGCACCAGGATGTAATATTTCACCTGGACCAGATGCGCCCGTTCAATTTTATTGGATTTCTTTACCTCATGGATGACCCTGTTTATCGCGTCATAATGATCGATCTTAACCGGACCAATGCTCAGCTCCCGGTATTGTTCCGCCCGGTCGTCATAACTCGTTTTGCCGATAAGTTTCCCCTCGGCCACCGTATCGGAGGTATACTCCATTTGGATATGGTTGGCAAACAACCACAATTTACGATGACAAATCATCCAATAAGCGATCTGTGTACCCGTAACCGTCACGGAACTTCCCGATTTATGAACCCCTGATTTTACACTGAGTTCCTATACTTATCGTGTATTAGAGGAATCTCTTTATTTCTTATGTGTCGGGCTTGACGGGTTTTTTTAGGAATTAGATACCTCCGGATCCGGCGCCTGCTGATGAAATCTGACAAATTCTTTTCTGCCGCCAAGCCATTGCAACACAGTCTCGTGGCACAACAATATAGGCTTATCCGACAATATTGTCATGTATTAACTATAAGGCCAATCTTCTACCTTTTTCACAAATCCATGATGAACAGGATTGTAATGAATATAATGGACGATCTTGGTCAGATAGTCATCGGAAGAAATCTTCTTGCGTTTGAACGGCCTGTTAAACAAAGACCCTTTTCGATGATACTTCCGGTTGAATGATTTGGCGTACGAATTGAAAAAGTTACTGAATGGCTGCTCCACCAAACCTATCAGGTTTTTTGCCTCACGAACCAATACTTCCTTACTTTGTTTTCCCACTAGAAGATGGAAATGACTCGGCATCAAGCAATAGCAAAAGGTTTTCGGCTATAGGCTGAATGTATCCAGTATACTTCGCCAGGAAATAGAGATAGTTTTCCCTGCAACGGAACAGGTTCTCGCTTCCATTGGCATGATTAAATACATAATAATAATAGTCCGGTTCAAAAGGATCACTCATTGTAACGGCTCGTTTCTTGATGTAAAGGCCAGTGACGCAAAGGCCAGACCTGACAGGTTTTTGGAGACCTGTCAGGTCTTAAACGCTCTGGAAGGGGTTAGAAAGCACATTGACTCACGTGGAAGTATTAATTTGGTGCTCATAATCAAAGCCATTCATTAATTCCGCCAATTTTTCTTCTGCATTATCTAAAGC
>CAZNHE010000198.1:0-3472 GCA_964572735.1 uncultured Chitinophagales bacterium
GCCGTGGATTCAATTATATTCGCTACCTGAGACTGTGTTAGATCCGGATTAACCGCCAAAATCAAGGCTGCTACAGCAGCAACCTGTGGGCAGGCAGCAGATGTTCCTCCATGATGAGAAGTATAATTCCCAGGTGGATAAGGATCGCCACCGGACGAATTCCATGTGTAATGGATATAGTAAGTTGGCGAACCAATACCATAAGAACCATCATTCCAGCCTGGCTCGCCTGGTATATCAGTTGACCAAATATCTCCTTTAAGTTTAATACTCCCATTGGGCTGTGAGAAACCAAGATTACCACTGGGTGCTACAACAGAAATCGCTCCCCTTGGACTATACCATTGTATTCCGTTTGCACTGTCGGTCGCACCAACAGCTATCACACCTGAAAGATTGGCGGGAAAAGCTAGTCCCCCGTAAATGCCTGCACTACGATTTGCTGTGTTACCGGCCGCGAAAACAACAACGCTGCCTTTCCCGCTACGACCTTGAGTAAGGGCTCTGTTTATAGCATCTACAATATCAGGATAATATTGGGGATTAGTAGTTGGATAATACCCCCAACTATCACTCAGAATAGATGCTCCATGTTGCCATGCGTAATCTATTGCGTTTGCGACATTACCTTCAAAGGCAAATTCTGAATAAGCATTGGCAATTTTTAGAAACATAATATCAGAATTGGGAGCTATCCCGGAAATTCCTTTTCCATTATTTTGTGTGGCTACGATGATACCGGCACAGGCCATTCCATGGGCCTCATTTCCCCCGGGAGATGGATTATTATCTAACGAATAGTAATCATAGCCTGGCACAATCCTGTTTGATGGAATATCCTCATGAGCTTCGCCTCCTTCGTCAATAACTGCAACTGTTATCGATGAGCTTCCCTTTGTAACATCCCACGCATCGGGTGCATCAATATCGGCACCTGGTGTTCCTCCATTTTGTCCCGTGTTATGTAAATACCATTGATCCGAATAATAAGGATCATTGGGCGGGCCCCAAAACTTGCCGGGAATGAAGAAATCCGGTTTTGCCCACTCACATGGAAGACCTTGATAGTAGGCATTCGACATCGCAAGCACACCAAGATCAGAGGAATCGGTAACCTGAAGCGTGTAAAGATTTGGTGCGGCTGTGCTTATTCCAATTACTCTGACATTATGTGCCTTATTAAGGGAATCGATTTGTGATTTACTGACAGAGGCTTCGAACTGCACGAGGAAACGATCATATGGCACCGCTTCGAGACTGTCATCTAACAAATAGACCGGCTCTACCATGGCAACCTCAGGACTATTTTTTAACTTCTGGAGTACTCCAGTCACAGAAGCGGCCTTACTCAATCCGCTGAACTTGATCTTTTGGAAACCGTCTGCCGCAGGGGAGCGTAACGGAATAACGGTACTATTTACAAACTCACCTGCCGCGAGATGTGCAATTTGTGATTGTGTAACCCCGGGCTTGAATCTGACTGATATTTCAGAGGATGAGATGCCAAGGGTCAGTTTTTTTCCACGAGCGTAGAAAAAGCTTTGTTGACCCAGTACTATCGCTGTTGACATCAAAAGAATGAGGACAGCGGCCAAAAATGAAATAAACATATTTCTCGTAATCATCTTTGACTCCTTTTGACTTTATTGTTTGTTAGTGGAACATGAACATCGGTATCGTTACTGGTTTCAATTTTAAATGATCATGAAGACAACGGTACCTTTGGGGGATAGAAAAGCGGTTTCCTGCACGCAGTCTATCCATATTTTTTAAATGAATTAATTTCTTAATCATGGCCATTTGGCAGTTTTGGCCCGAGCAATATTTGAGTGGGAATACTATGCCCCAATGGGAAAATACCTCTTATAGCTTTACCCGTTTGAAGGTCCAACATAATGATACCGGTAAAGCCACCTGTTATCCCGGTTACATAAGCGAATTTCCCATCGGGTGTAAGCGTGATACCGTCTGTAAGTGTGTAAGGTTGTCCGGTTATGGGTATCACGCTTATTTCTTCTTCAAACGAATTGTTCAATGTATTAAACACCCGAATTGCAGCACTCGGATATATTTGGCCCACATTCCCCGGATAACCATCAGCCGGATCCGTCAGATAAATTTTCTTTTTATCCGGGCTAAACGCGATAGTAGCTAAGTGGCTGGCAGATAGTGCCTTAATGATTCTATCATTTTTAAGATCAAAGACTAAAAAGGTGTAATCATAAGCAAGACCATAAAGGGTTTTACCATCTTTTGATATTAACATGTATAGTATGCTGTAGGCATTTTTATACGTGCGCACGACTTTTTTTTGCTGGTAATTGTATTCAAACAGATGAGCATCCTTGTTAACTGCATAAAGAACAGGTGAAGTTGGGGAAAAAGCTATCCTCCCATGATTATAGGCGACAGGCTGTATATCGAGCGTATCGAAAAAACTAACCTGATCTGTAAGGGTATCAACGGTGCCAATTTTAGGGGTGGCGTTCTTTGGAAAAGCCACTACAAACACCTGACCCGAGGGTGCTACATATGCATCTGCACTTACGTCCAGCACAGATTCTATCTGTTTCGTTGCGAGATCAACGGAATAAAGATGCCCAGGAAAATTAGGTGCATATTCCGTCCTTGTGGTAATATAGAGCTTGGCACCACTCCTGGTTAAAGTCATATCGGTTTCAAGGGAATCTGCGAAGCCAGTTAAGCTATCTACTACTGCTATACTGTCGGACCTGCTGGGATCAACGATGAATATTTTATTCGATGACCATGCACCGACATATAAAAGATATTTCCCGGTCTTTTTTGTTGGCGGTGGAGCATTGTTTATGCCACAACTGGTATCCATCAATATTAACGTTAGAAACGCTACTATTACAAGCATAGCTTTATTTATCATTTTACTAACTCCATCTTATATACTGAGTTAAATTTCCACCCATTAATATTGTTAACCTTGATCTGGAAAGTAAACCTCGCTGGCAATCGTGTTCCTGTTCAGGTTTTCCCAAAGAACACTCGCCAGCATTGTCCCGTAGTTCTTCACCAAGCCTCTCTTTTCCCAGTCGTCGCAGACTTGTAATGTCTCATGACCCTGCACGGGCAATGAGCACCGAAGGATCAAACTTAAATATAAGCGGTTGGGGGCTTCCTGGTCAGGTTGAAAAGCTGATGTAAGAAGAATGACCAGAGCGATGAAAATGAGGATTAAAAACGGAAAGAAGCGGTTTCGAACCTTCATCCTGCTCCCTCTGCACAAAAGCCACGATATAGAATGATCCCTCAAGGTGTCTTTGACAGGCATCTCTATGGAATCAATCACCACAGTTGCTCTTATCCACATCATTTCAATACCCGCATGTACTGATGTTCTTGTTTACAGTACCTTAATGTATAAGAAAAAAAACAAGTTACAACTTTTTTATGCAAATACGGAAGCTTTTTTGAAATGGTTGAATTACCTCCATTTGTG
>CAZNHE010000199.1:0-3442 GCA_964572735.1 uncultured Chitinophagales bacterium
AATGGGGCTTATTTAAATAGCTTAATCGCTCCATTAACAGTCAAGATTCCGCCGTTTCCTAATTCATTGGATCTTTCCGGGCTTAAAGATGCTTCACTGAATGGCTGGACGACTCCCCATCAGGGTGCGGGCATTTCTGTAGCTGCCAATGAAGGTATGCAAACGGGTACACAAGCCGTAAAACTCACTTCAAGTTCAAATTCATCCAACGCAGATGATTTGGAATTAGTAACACCGGACATTCCCGTGCAGGCGGGTCATACCATGCAGGTGTCTTTTTACATTAAATCCAGCGCGTCGGGTGAAGGAAGTGTATCCTTTGAGGGCCTGAAGGACAATAATCCAATGCTCGATTACACAGACTCGGGTGAAGCCGATTCAACTTTTGCAACAGGTATTTCCTGGAAGAAAATCAGCTTTCAGGTATCCGATTTCACGGGAAGTACAATTAAAATACACCTGGATCTGGGTTATAAACCCAATGTAACCTATGATGTTGACGTAAATAGCTTTTACGTGTATGATACCAAAGCACAGCCGGTAACCAGTAATCTGATTCCAGGTGGTGATTTTGAATCCGGCGCCAGCGGCTGGATAGGCTGGGGTAATAACTCCACCCGGGGAGTTACGGATGATGGAATGGGATTGAACAATCAGGGACATTCATTTTACACAACCAACCCATCTGCGGTTGATTACTACATAGTCCAGTCGGCTTATGATCTTCCGGAACCTTTGAAGAATGGTGCAACCTATAACCTGTCGTTCTGGGTTAAAGGAACGGCTGATGGTACTATCAGGTGCGGGGTGCAGACCCCCAGCGGCAGTTATCCCTCTGATGGATTTGGGCAGGTGAATGTTACAACAAAATGGCAGCAGGTGAAACTTTCAACAACAGTAACGGCAAGTGATCGAACCAGATTCATATTTAGTTTTGGTACATTTGTCGGTACCGTCTACCTGGATGATATTGAACTGACGAATGCTGCCGGGACATCGACTAAAACATTCGTAGTTGAAAAGACTCCTGCCGCGAAAAACAAAATCGTTTCGGCTGAAATGCAATGGTACATTTCAAAGATGCTTGCCGGCACCCCTTCTGTTCATGCCTGGGATGTAGTTAACGAACCAATGTCGGATTCCAATCCTTCTGAAGTAAAAACAGGTGTTGGCAAAAGCCTGGCTTCCGATGAGTTTTACTGGCAAGACTATATGGGTAAAGATTATGCTGTTAAAGCCTTCAAATGGGCAAGGCAGTATGGTAAAAATGATACCTTGTTTATTAATGACTATAATCTGGAGTATAATCTGGATAAGTGCCGGGGCCTCATAGCATATGTGAAGTATATCGAAAGTAAGGGCGCAACAGTAGACGGGATCGGTACCCAAATGCACATTGACATCAATACCAGTAAACAAAATATTGCAGAGATGTTTAAGCTATTGGCTGCTACCGGCAAACTGATAAGGGTTTCCGAACTGGATATCGGGCTTGGCAATGGTATTACCACGAGTCAGGCTACAGACTCTCTGTACATAAAACAAGCGGAGATGTATAAATATGTAGTAGAGGAATACTTTAAACTCATACCTAAAAATCAGCGCTTTGGGATTACGGTATGGAGTCCTCTCGACAGTCCTCCGGGCTCTTCGTGGAGAGCCGGAGAACCAATAGGTCTGTGGACGCTGGATTACACCCGAAAAAGGGCTTATGCAGGTTTTGTCGGGGGACTGATGGAAGCGATAAATGGGAAATAGTGTAATGTGACACATGTTGAGGGAGGATATTTTGTCGTGTGGATGTATCGCGTCCCTACCCTAAAATGGGAGGGGCGCATACCTCTGCGAGAAATCCCGTCGGCAGGTTCATCGCTGTGTCTATAACAAACATATTTACCGATTAAAGGGTAAAGCAGGATTCAATTGAATGGCTGTAAAGAGTTAAAAGTAAAGACCGAAGGTTGCAGGTTGGAAGATTCGAAATCTATAACTTGAACCTTGAACCAGAAAGTTGAGTCTGATCGGTATCAGGATGAGTTTTCAGTTAACACGGCTGGGATTACTGTTGATGATTCGATCATGAACAGGAAAAAAAGGCCGACAATTATAACGGAAACAAAACGGGGTACATATCATGAAAAATCATAATCAAAAAGGAAAATGGAGCATCATTATCATTGCCGTTACAGTAGTCATGTGGATAGGGCTTACAGGTTCGGCCTCTGCCCAGGGATTTTATCCCGTTGTAATTCACCATCCAACTTCTTTAACATCAGTTAAAACTGGTGATCAATTGGCGATTGTATGGGACGATGGAGCTCCGGAAGTGAATATCTGTCTATACATAGGGGGGTATTTTTATGATGTGATTGCAACGGATGTGAGCGCGGGCAATGGTGGTTCTAACGTTTACTATTGGACTGTTCCAGGATACTTTCTGCCACGTAATAATTATCAAGTTAGGGTTATAGAGACAAGTGCCTTTGAAGAGAATGGTGGTCCAATAGTACCTCCTGGCCCTTCTTCCGATATAAGTGAGATGTTTACTATTTATTGTGACTGTCCGGCTGATGGAGGAATAGGAAGCTAAAACTATAATGTCGGCTACTATTTCGCAACTCCCTGATAGATTCGGGCCTGCTTTTTTGATTCCACAGCCACTGAGGAAGTAAAGACTTTATGGTGGACTTCCTTTTCGACAGGCCAGTAAAAGTAACGTCTCTTACCCTGCAACCCTGCAATGATGATAACGACATCAATATCGGGATTCCCATGAGTTGCTCTGCCGGGACAAAGGATGGCGCTCGCCCGACAGAAAAGTGACTGATGATACCATGTCGGTATATCATAAAATATCGGCTCCGTGATCTGAGCAGGGGCGGGGAGAGGGCGTATTTACGATATCGAAGGGAAAAATAATGGTGGACGGAAGTTAGTAATTATCAATAAAGATGATAAATAGTCGATCGGAACCCGCTATTGCTTTCGTTAAAGAAATAATCATCGCAGATTAGATAGTATGAAATAACACTTTATGTGGTTTAGGATAAAACATATTCATGGTGTATTATGTTGAGCCAGTAAAGCTATATAAATGGGAAGAAAGCCAATATGGAAAAGTTCCTTTAAAATTTTCAGAACCTATTTCTTCGCAGTGCAGGCGGAGATGGATTTGAATAAGCTAAAGAATGAGGGAATAGATGCCTATTTAAGCGATGTCTATATGGGAGGTTTTAGCTTTTATGGTGTAGCTACCGGAGGCGTCAAACTTTATGTCCTGGAAAACGATTTAGAACGTGTTCAGGAAATTTTACCCGATAAAGGATCCGAATCTAATGATGGTTAATTAAAATAACCCTCGTTATTCGTATTCTGCCCCTTATGCGCATGGGTACACCAGCATCAGGAACAGAATATTTCTCATTTTTGCCCACTTTTTCCC
>CAZNHE010000200.1:0-3439 GCA_964572735.1 uncultured Chitinophagales bacterium
GACATGGCAGTAGTGTTTCAGAAGGTGTGTCTGATCGCGGCGACAAGGGAAAAGGCTGTCATTGTGAGGGGCATAGGGCAAGATCCCAATGTATCGGGAGCAATTTCGCCTGCAATGGGCAACGGTGGTAACTCCGGAATATCCCTGTTGTCGAAAGCACAAGACCAACAGACTTCGATCCACCGTTCTGGCTATTGCATTTCCATCATCAATTCGTATTGACTTTGAACCCGCTTTTAGCTACAATACAGGGAGTTGTTTGTTAGCGATAACACTACAATTTGTGAATGAATACAAGCATCTGTTTTATTTGAAAAGGTGAGATGGGCTGTTTTTCTGTCTACGGGTCTGAAAGATTGCTGATCGACGGCTTAGGCGGACTGTTGTCTATGAAAGCGGAATATGCAGGGGTGCCGGGACTTGCGCCAAATGATCGTGTAAGCGCTTTTTGGGGAACCCGTTCGCAGGCCGGTGCCGGAGAAAGGCAGACAATCCGGTCGTGGGATGCATAAATATATGGCCGGCAGAAATGCCGGAAGTTTCCGTCTGGATGGCAGGCATGCCGGGCGTAGAAGTTTTCGGCAGCGGAATTCTGCTCTTACTGAAATGACGAAGTGAATACAGCGATGAGATATACGGATGAAATCAGGCTTATAAAACAACTCCGAAGGGGAAATGAGCAGTCATTTGAGAAGATCTACGGGAGGTATCATCGTCAGCTCTATGCTATTGCGGTTTCCTGGCTAAAAGACGAAGAATTGGCAGAGGATGCCGTACAAGAGGTTTTTCTGAAATTATGGACAAAGAAAAACGAACTCGATCCATCACGGTCATTAAAAAATTATCTGGCCGTGATCCTCAAAAATCATGTTCTGAACATGATCCGCAATGCGAAGCGCAGAATTTTGAAGAACATGGAATTTGACGGCAGTACGACAAGCGATTCCCCCATCGAAGATCAGTTATTCTTTTCCGAGTACCAGAGGATCGTGGAAAACGGACTCGACAGGCTGCCGGCAGGCAAGCAACAAATTTTCAGGCTGCGGCGGTTTGAAGGGATGAGCAACAGCGAGGTTGCTGAGAAGCTGGGCATTTCAATCCTTACCGTAAAATCCCAGTTTTACCAGGCAACCAAATTTATCCGTGAATACCTGGAAATCCACGCGGAAATTCATCAGGAATAGGATGCGCAGGCTGCAGGTTAATTTTTATCCGTAATGTTCAATGTTCAATGTTCAATGTTCAATGTTCAATTCTCAATTCTCAATTCTCAATTTTCAATTTTCGACCTGCAGCCTGCGATGGCGACGGCAAGGTGTTTGAGTTTGTATGCCGATTTAAAAAGCCTGTTTTTGGAGTAATGCTTCTGCGATTTGATCCTATACAGAAGACCGAGAAGATGGATTGTTTAAAAGAATTGATAGCTCTTTATAGTTCGAAATTGAAGGGGTATTTTACTGTGGTGGATAGTGAGAAATTTGGAATTCGTCCATTGCAGTCCAGACAAATGCCCGGTTTGTGGAGGTATCATCAGAGAGGGCAAAACCACCTTTACGGCTGATTTCGGTGATGGAGTAGTGGCTAATGTTAGTTGTTGCCTTGTAATGTCATGAAGGTCATGATTCTAATCTCATCGCGGGCCTGCAGTTATCTGCCGCGGCGGATAATGGTGAGCTCTTGATGACAAGTCGCCTTACTAACCTGTCATTGCGAGGAATGCAGCGAAGCGAGTGACGTGGCAATCTCGCGACCAAGGACAACGATGGGAATTTCTGGATGTGTTCGTTGCCTGTTGAGAGCCCCGATCATCGGAGCACGTCGCCCTACAGTACTCCTCCTGATGACAAGTTGAAAAACTCGCGCTCCTGCTCGTACTCGTTTTCCCCGATGAATCAGGGCGAAGTACGAGCACCCTCCGATGGATCGGAGTGAGCACGAGCACGAATTAAAATACTTGTCATTCCTATCAAGAGTTATCCGCCCCGGCTGATAATGGCGATCTGCCAATGATATTATCCATCCCATAAAATTCCCCTCTTAACCCCTATCACCCTTTATCCGATAAGCAAAAAACCGTATTATTCGAAAACTGAAAATTGAGGTTAAGGCTAAGCTTGAGAAGTGATAAGAAGTTTCAGAGACATGGCCGTCTGGCGGAAGCCGAACGATCTTTCTTATCAGGTATTTAAGTTGACCGAATTATTACCTCTATCGGAAGACTACGGGTTAACATCTCAGATCAGAAGACCGGCAAATAGCATATCTGCTAATATTGTCGAAGCATTCGGATGGGATATTAAAAAAGATAAAAGGAATTTCTATATTATCGCCCGTGGACTTCGTTCCCCGAAGGGATACTTTACAGAAAATGAAAATCAAAGGACTACGTCCCCCGAAGGTGGATCTGCCTTTGAAACCCAAAGCCATTTGTTATACGGAAAAAGCATCGGCTATTTTGCCCGTGAACTGGTTACGGACCTGACGGCAGAATACCAGGATCTAATTCACCAGTTAAATAAGATTCTGAAAACCCTCAGATCTTAATCTTAGCCTTAACCTCAGCCTTAACCCCAACCCCATTACAAATCTTCACCGAATGGAGCCGAACGACACACGAAGCCGTTCCCACCGATCCCGTTCCGACGAACTCAACCTCGCCGAATACCGCCTTGTGCCTGTGGAGGCGTTCGATGAGGGCAAAGAGGATGAAGATACCATCGACCTGGTAGCTCTGGCTAAGACTATCTGGGAAAACCGGAAGACGGTTTACAAGGTGGTCGGGGTTTTCCTGGTCATTGGGCTGTTAATTGCGATCCTGAGCCCGGTGGAGTACCAGACCAAAGCCACGTTAATGCCCGAACTGCAAAATGCCGGGGGAAGCAGCGGGGCGGCCGGGTTGCTGCAGAAATACGGCGGGCTGCTGGGAATAAACTCCTCGTCCCTCACCGGAGACCAGTCGGCCATTAATGTGATGCTCTATCCCAACATCATCCACTCCACGCCCTTCATGCTGGAACTGATGAACCAGAAGATTCACTCCGCCAGATACGACACCACCGTCTCGGTCTTTACCTACTTCAACGACGTAGACGGACCCGGAGTCCTCGCAACGATCGGAAAATACACTATCGGCCTCCCCGGCCAAATAAAGAAAATGTTCACCTCCGAATCCCCAACTCTAAGTACTTTAGGCACTCCAAGTACTTCCCCCATCATCCGATTAACCAAAGACCAGGTGGATGTGATGAAAAACCTCGCTGACCGCCTCTCAGCCAATGTCGACGATGAGACCGGCATTGTCTCCATCACTTCGGAAATGCCCGAGGCGGGAATGTCGGCTGTGGTGGCTAACCGGGCGATCACCCTGCTTAAGGATTATGTGACCGATTACCGGACCCGGAAAGCCACCCAGGTGTACGATTTTATTAAAGACCAGTAC
>CAZNHE010000201.1:0-3430 GCA_964572735.1 uncultured Chitinophagales bacterium
AAATCAAGATGGATAGGACAGGTCCATGAATAAAGGGATTCCCAAAAGCGAAAATTGTCATACTGGAAGACGAATATGTAGGGGGTAATATCTCTGTTATTCTTTTTAGCCCAATGAGCCATCCAATATACCGGTTTACGGGCAATCTTCTGTGACAGGGAATAGGGAGGAGTATACGCTGGCAGAGTTTCATAATATCCGCCCACTGCAAATGTCATCAATGATTGATTTAGTAGTTGATAATAAGCAGGATTATGCCTCCCAGCTGTTTGCTCATGATAAGATCTGCTGATTTTATCGAAGTCCTCATTAGAAGTAAATTTATTTTGCAAGGGATAAGTAATTGATCTTTGTATCAGAGCTTGCAGTACATCTTTTCTCAAATTATGGGGCACCCTTGTATTATTCAGAATGATATCAGACTGCTCTCTCTCTTCATGAAGATCGATGTAATCCATAACTCGTTTTGTTACCCCTATCGACCAGGGCCTTATTTTCGAAGGGACCTTTATGGCATCAATCAAGTGATTACATAAAATTATATCGAATGTATTTAAATTTTTCTTGCGCTTGGCGCGATAATATAGCCAATCATTTCGATCATGTAATACATTAATCTTCTTCTGGTCGATTAGTTGATAAGTCCATTCCGGCGAATGAGACATCCAACGATAATCATAGATTCCTATGTCATAATCTTCGTATAGATCCTGTTTTATCAGATATTGTCCCTTCTCCGGCTCGTACCAATAATTAATATTCCCATAAAAGGGGATGCCGAGCTCACAAAAGCCTTCCGCCAAAGCAATCAACTCGGGGGAATAATTATCCGGTATGCAGTAAGGCAATAGGAAAAATTTAATGATCATAGATTATTCTTCATCCGACAGACGATAGTACTCTTTTTTTTTCGCAAAAAAATACGAACCAGATAGAATTAACTAAAAAATAAGGAGAATATAGGTTCCGGCAAGGGAAATCCAAGACGCGTTATCGATGAGAAAAATGCTTTAAATTTTGTGCTAAACGTTTTGATACTCTGATTGGTCCATCTTTTTCGATTCTTGCCTATAACTTTTAATGGCACTATAAACCTTGTGCACCCGTCTTACAGATCCATAATAGCCGTTCAATTCCCGATAAACATCTTTATAATGGTAAATAAAGAGACATAAGATATAACATAAGCCTTTTATTCTATGAATGGGCTTTATATCTGACGTGAAAACAGCTTTTGCCCGCTCATAAGGAAACCTGACGGAAAACAAAAACACCTGTTTATTTGAATTTGGGTCAAACCATTTATTAAGATCGGCGAGATCTTGGTTAGCAGGTATGGAACAGAGGGGATGAACCCTTCGTACAAAGAGAGGTCGGTTTATTTGATGTATCTTTCCGTACACCGCCAACTCGAAAAGCAATAAATTGTCTGAACGTGGGTAGGGTAATATCAGGTTTGTTTTCCTTAACATATCTGAGCGTATCACTCCAAATACTGCATGACAGTTTTCTAAGTGAAGCGGAAGAAATTCTTTGATTCTATCATAGGCATTATCCTCAGTTATGATGGTTTTACTAATATGAACAAAATCATCATTGACAATTTTATTTATGATACGCGTATAGGTATAACAGATACTCGCATCATCATTCCGTTCCAAATATCATCATGTGCGGCCCACTTGAAGTATTTTCCTTTGGCCAAATGGAATGTTTGATTATAGTTCCAGGCCGCCCCCAGGTTCTCCTTATTCCTGTAATATCTGATCCTTAAATCCCGCTCGGCATAAAATTCGCAGATTTCCTGTGTTCTATCGGTTGATCCGTTATCGGAAATGATCAGTTCGAAATGGGTATACGTTTGGGCCAAGATCGACCGGATTGCTTCCTCCAGGTAATTTTCTCCGTTGTATACCGGTAACCCGATGCTGACTAATGGATCCGATTCCTTTGGGATCTTTCCACTTCCACCACGATATCTTGCCATCCTTTTATAATATAAATATATAAACCGGTAACCGGCATTCTGATTCTGTTCTTATTCCGTTAGCCACCACTTAAAAACAAAAAAATGTAATACAAAGTTAAAAGAAAAGTGGAGAACCATCCTCACTCATCCATTCTGGTTATCGGATCTCATATCAGGTTGTAAAGCCAGATAAAATTCGTTCATGCTGATTCATGTGCTCTTTCAGGAGGCCAATCCCATTTTTTGTAAAAAAACGACTACATTCCCGATTTCCGCCTCTGTTGCTGACATTTTAGCAAGTTTAAGATAAACACACAAGGAAATGTGGATTGTTTTAGAAGGTCGTAACAAAAGTGGTGAGCGGCGGTGGTACCCCTGATTGTCATTGCGAGGAACGCAGCGAAGCAAGTGACGCGGCAATCTCATAAAGGGCAACAGGGGTGCCCTCTGAAAAGCCCGTTGCCAGGATGGGGAGATCGCCACGGCGCCCATTCGGGCTTCTCGCGATGACAAAGGGACTGTCATTGCGAGGAACGCAGCGAAGCAAGTGACGTGGCAATCTCACAGCAACGGGCAGCGATGGTTCCTCTTTACCTGCAGCCTCAATACTCACTCTCCCACAACAAGGTAAGCACCGACTGGTAATATCTCATCTCCACATTTTGCTCCCACAGGTATGCATCCCGGCGGCATCGGATATCTTCGGCAAACCAGGTCCGGGCCAGCACCAGTTCAGGTTCACTCCGCATCATTTTGCCTGCAAAGAAGGCATGGGCCGCAGAGTTTTTGCTGACCCTGTGATTCCCGGGTATCCATTTGAATGGAAATCCCGTGCTGAAACAACTCCACACGACAAGTCCCTTACAGCTCAGAATGACCGCAACAGGAGTGGGGCCGGCATGGGCATACCGGATGGCGGCAGCGCTCAATGACACCCCGAAATAGCCTGCCGCCTCTTTGATCAGCCCGAAATCGATCTTTCGCCCTTCTGTGAACGTGTCAAACCAGGGCCGGTACATAAGCAGTTCCGTCGCAAAACGATTGGCGTTCTCCTCGCGCCGCTTATCGGCTTTAAAGGAGAAGAGATCATTGGCTTCGCATCCATGTACGTTAGAATCCTTCTCAAGGAAGAAATGCCCCAATTCATGCCCGATAGTAAACCGCTTCTGCCCGGGCTCCCTTATTTTCGAATCAATCTTGATCAGGCCGTACCGGGGTGTGAAGCTGATCTTCCCCAGGCATCCCTTCAGGTCGGTCTCCTCAATGAGTACCCTTTCGGCGTTGGCCAGCTCCTCCAGATTCACATCTTCCGGCGAGGATAACCCGTAGAATTGAATAAGCTCTCGTGCTTTGTCTTCAGGTGTTTTCATAATTCAGGACGTTTCTTTTTTTATAACAGATACCTCTGCTGCATGGTAAAAGGCAACGGACGTGGGCTCAACTTGTCATTGCGAGGAACGC
>CAZNHE010000202.1:0-3412 GCA_964572735.1 uncultured Chitinophagales bacterium
AGCGTGTTCGATTGTGTTTATCTTGTATATAAAAACTGGTAAACGGTAGATCCAAGACACGTAGCAGAGAGTTTCGGGCGTCGCATGTTCCAGAAATACCATGCGTGATGTGCGCGTTAGTTTTTTACAAACAGTGCGTTAAGGGGCTTGCCAACACGCAATCCACGCGTGCGGACTTCTGATTCCAGGCCAAGTCGACACCCGATTCGGCGGCATGCCAGCCGTGGAGCTTCCGGCAAGGTTGCAGGGGTTCGCAACGCTTCATGCACTGGACAGATTGAAGCTGTGGCGAGATCGCTCCCCCACAGTTTGCGACATGTCATTTGAGTAAATTGACTGGCATCACATCAAATCGGCATGCACAACCGCATCGCACTGAGCATGCAGGCGTGGATATTGCGGCTGGAGACAGCGTCTCCAATACGGAATAACTGATAGTTGCCATTAGCATCGCGTGTCACCTGCTGCGCACGTCCGTGCAACAGTGCGTCATAGTCGACCTCGCCACGATTGGTGGACCCGTCAATGAGCGAGAAATACAACTCGTCGTTAGCTACGGTGCCGTGTTCGACCACGACATGGTCGACTTCACATATCGTGGTGACTTCGGCGTATTCGCTGTATAGCTCGGCGACCAGCTTGTGGTCGACTCCCCTTGACACGGACAGCAGGCGTCGTGCGAGTGTGATTTCCACGTTGTGCTTCGCGAATGCATTGAGGTAGGCCGGCGAATTCATGCTGCCCACGTCTGGTGCAAGCATACGTTCCGGTGTGACAAATTGCACCGTGGCGCCACTCTCGGCAAGAACCTCGGCGGCATCCATGCCAGGGTAACTGCCATTGTCGTCGTAGACGAGCACGTTACCGGTTAGCGGAGTGCTGCTACCGAGTACATCCCATGTCGAACATACGAGTGATTCGCCGCTGGCAAGGAACCCCGTGTTGGGGATACCACCGGTCGCGATGATTACGACATCCGGACTTTCAGCAACCACGTCCTTGCGTTCCACCAAAGCGCCATAGCGAATCTCAAGTCCAAGGTGCGCGAGTTCCGACAGTCGCCAATCAATGATGCCGATCAGCTCGCGGCGGCGTGGGGAGGCGGCGGCAAGTCGCACTTGGCCACCAGCTTCGGTACCTGCCTCGAACACGATCACGTGGTGTCCGCGCTCACCGAGGACCCGGGCTGCCTCCAAGCCTGCCGGCCCGGCACCGACCACAACGACCTTGCGCCGTGTCGTGGACTTGGTATCGATTCGTTGGGGCAACTGTCCCTCACGACCAGTTGCCGGATTATGAATACACTTCGCTGCGCCGGATGCGTAGATACTGTCAAGGCAGTAATTGGCACCAACACAGGGTCGAATCCGGTCCTCTTGGCCGGCCATGATTTTCTTGACAATGTACGGGTCGGCCAAGTGCGGCCGCGTCATGCCCACAAGATCAAGCAATCCCTCCCGGATGGCGTAGCGGGCGGTAGCAACATCCTGGATGCGCGATGCATACATCACCGGTATGTTGCTGTCGCGCTTGACTCGACCGGCAAAGTCGAGAAATGGCGCAGAGGGCGTTCCCATGCCTGGAATCACTTTCGCCAAGGCAGCGTCGGTTTCGATATGGCCCTTGATTACCGACACGAAGTCGACACCAGCACGGCTGTACGAGCGCAGGGCCTCGATGCCTTCCGCATACGTCAGGCCGCCGGGCATGTCTTCGTCGAGGGACATCCTGATGCCAATGATGAAATCCGGACCCAAGGCCGTTCGGCACGCACTGATTACGCGTAATGGAAACCGCATCCGGTTCTCCAGACTGCCACCCCAAGGTGGTGCAAGATTATTCGTGGCCGGAGAAAGAAAACCGTCCAGAAGGTGACCGTAGTGTTGTAACTCGATGCCATCCAACCCACCTTCTTGGCAACGGCACGCCGCCGTGACGTAGTCGTGGACGATGCGGTCCAAGTCCCATTCTTCCACCACCTTGGGAAAGGCGCGATGTGACGGCTCGCGTGTCGTCGAGGTATAAACCGACGGCAGCCAGTCGCCCACATAATTGCTGGTGCGCCGGCCCAGATGTGTGACTTGGCACATCACCGCAGCCCCCTCGGCATGCACATCGTCGGAAAGTCGGCGCAGCCATGGCACAACCTCATCCTTGTACAGCAGCAGGTTGCCGAATACCGCGGGACTGTCGGGGGATACCACCGCCGAGCCGCCGATCATGGTCAACGCGAGCCCGCCACGGGCTTTTTCCACGTGGTATAGCCGGTATCGGTCGGTAGGCATGCCGTTTTCGCCATAGGCCGGTTCGTGCGAAGTTGACACCATACGATTGCGCAGGGTGAGGTGGCGCAACGTGAACGGTTGCAGCAATGGGTCGTGGTTCGTGGTTTGCATGTTCAAGCCTCCAGGGTGGCGGTCAACGGCAATCGAGTTGAGTAATGACACCCACCAGGAGCGTCTCCCGAGAGCTGTCGAGTCGCTCGCAACGTCCAAGGCGCGGGTGCGATCTTGCAGCTACATCAGCCGGCGTGTTCATGAACGTGCATGCGTTCGTGCGCCTCGGCAGCCCACGTGACGAAGTACTTCACATAATCTCGTTCAACGCCAATCAACCAATTGGATGTGGTGTGGACAATAATGACGGATATATTGGCGATTAGTGTCCGTTTCGAATGGCCTGGCATCAGTGCGGGACCTTCCAAGCTCAAGAAGCCACCCTGCTTGAGCAAGGGTTCGGCATCGTCCCCCGACAGATCGAACCAACAGATTCGGTCTGTGTATCTTGCGGCATGTATGGAGCCGTCCGGATATTTGTTCTTTGCCGCTTCCAGCAAGCGCAATTCGTCTTTCAATTCGCAAAGCACCAGCCACTCGTGCGGCGACAACCAAATCGGGCGCAGCGATTTGACGCACGTCGTGATTCCCGGCTCGTCAGGAAGTGGAATATCCAGCAGTGCGGACAAGGTGTGGTTGAATCCACTGGCATGTGTCGCACTTGCATACACGACGCACCCCACATCCGCACGATCGTACATTGCGACGTTCTCTCCCGAGGGATGGATCAGTCGCGTACTCGCACCCCAACGGTGCCCGAGCGCAGAACGCGCATGCACGTTCACGCCCGCAACCTGTCATTGTCAGCGTCATAGAAGACCGGGGTACCAATGGTCGCATCCACAATCTTCCCTGAACTGTATACGCGTACGGTTTCACCATACAGTTGCCGACCGTTGCCGACCAAGCCCATTGCGATCGGTATGCCGAGTGCCGCACTGAAACACGCGGACGTTACGTAACCTTCGGTTGCACACGGGGGTTTGCCAGCTCCCGGACGTAATATGCGGGCACCGGCTTCAAGCGTCTGCTTCGAATGAAGGCCCACCAGTTGCTCACGATCATCCTTCAAGTGC
>CAZNHE010000203.1:0-3389 GCA_964572735.1 uncultured Chitinophagales bacterium
CCCATAGGTCATCGCTATCTAGAAAGGCTATAAAGCGCCCCCTTGCTTCCTCGATAGCGGCATTACGGGCCGCGGCAGGCCCGCGGTTTCTGTCAAAGGTGATGAGGTGGATTCGAGAATCCATTTCAGTATATGTACGAACCATATCGCTGCTGCGATCATGGGAACCATCGTCAACAACGATCATCTCAAGGTTAGTATATGTTTGTGCCAATACCGAGTTAATTGATCCACTTATAGACGTTGCGGAGTTATAGCAGGGTGTGACTATCGAAACCAGCCATTCGTCCATCCGGCACCCATTTCGGCTTGGTAAATTAACGCTACGGTGCATCATCAGACGTCTTAATAACTCCATCCGTAAACCGTGGCGGACCCTGCATACCACGATGATATCAACCTTGCCGCCCAACTCAACTTTCTCAATTCACGGGCCAGATAATAGTGCCGCCCGCCCATACCCGTCTCGGGAGCTGAAGCAGACTGGTTAATGAGCCAGATCACGCCGGGGTGATGGTGAGCCTGTTGTGCACTGTCCAAACCAGTCATTCCCCTGCGAGCAGGCAGTCGACGATCTTGTCGCTTGCGTTTGCGTCACTGTAGGGGCTGACATCCCGGCCACGGCCACCGCGTGCGGACAGAACGGCCTGTGCAACGTGTTCGGCGTTACGCGGCGGTTCCAAGCGAGTCCACCCCGCTTCCACCAGTTCCACCCACTCGGTCTCATCACGCAGGGTGACGCACGGCACGCCGTGAAAGAAGGCTTCCTTCTGCACACCACCGGAATCGGTTGCGATAACCGCAGCCGCGTGCTCCAGTTCCACCATGTCGAGGTAGCCGAGCGGTTCGACCAGGCGCACGGTGGCAGCTAGCCTTGACAGCATGTTGAATCGTTGCAGCACACCCCGGGTGCGTGGATGCAGCGGCCACACCACGGGTAACATACGAGACACTTTGATAAATGCATCGACGATAACCGTCAGCCTCGCCGCATCATCGGTATTTTCGGCGCGATGAACCGTCGCCAGCACGAAATCCTTCCCGGCAAGGCCAAGTCGTTGCAGCGCACCGTCTGAACGGGAGGCTGCACGCGCACCATGGTGCAACGCCACGTCATACATCACGTCACCAACCTGATGAATTGACGTCGGGTCCATACCTTCGCGCACAAGGTTCCTCACTGCATCAGCCGTCGGCACAAACAGCCAAGTGGAGATCCGGTCTGTCAGGATACGATTGATCTCTTCGGGCATGCGCATGTTGAAAGACCGCAGGCCGGCTTCCACGTGGGCCACGGGAATATGCAGCTTGGCCGCCGCCAAAGCGCCAGCCAGCGTGGAATTCGTATCACCATAGACCAGCACAACGTCGGGCTTTTCTTCAAGCAGCACGTGCTCCACGCCTTCCAGCATGCGCCCGGTCATCGCGCCATGCGGGCCGCCGTGAATATCCAGTTGGTGTTTCGGTGCCGCCATACCCAGTTCGGCAAAGAATACGTCCGACATGTTGTCGTCGAAATGCTGGCCGGTATGGACCACCACTTCTTCGACGTGCGAGTGTCTTGCAAAAGCCGCCGACACTGCACTTGCCTTGATGAATTGTGGGCGTGCGCCCAGTACGGTGACAATCTTCACTCCAACTCCCGGTAAAACTGCAGTAGCTTCTCCGCCTCCATTGGCCAGTTGTACTTCTCCAGTACCGCCGCGCGCCCAGCCTTGCCCATACGATCCACCAGTGCAGCATCATCCAGAAGGTGACGAATGGCCCCGGCGATGGCCTCCGGTGACGTAGGATCCACGCACAAGCCGGCCCCTGCGCCATCGACAATCGCTCGCCAAAGTGGAAAGTCCGATGCGATCACTGGAAGTTCAGCGGACATGTACTCGAACATCTTTACCGGTAATGCATGCACGTAAGCAGGGGTCGGCAATAATGTGACGATACCTGCCGAGCTTTCCCCCAGCACCCTCCTGACACAGTCCCGGTCAACCTGCCCGCGATAGTCAACCTGCGCCCAGCCAAGCAAAACCCGTACGGATGTTTCCACATTGGGCTCCGAAAACGCTCCGCACAACACCAGCGTCACATCGGGGACCAACGGCAGTGCGCGAATTAGGGGTTCAATCCCTCGTACGCGCGTAATTCCACCTACGTAGCAAATTTGCCGCTTGCGTGCCCGATTCCCGGTCGCGGTGATGAGCTCCCCTGGCATCGGGTAATTGTTGACGTCGACCGTGTGCCGATTGAGCTTCAAGAATCGATCACGAATATGTGGGGTCGCGGCAATGATGCCGCTCAAACCTCGCGCAATGCGATTCTCGACCATCTCCGCGACGACAGACACGGGGCGGCACAACGGTGCCGGTATCCACGGTTTGGACAGGATCTGCCGCGGCACATCCTCATGGGCATCGAAGACAACTCGCTTCCCACCACCCAGCCGCCCCAACCGACCAGCGATGCGCAAGAGTTCAGGGTCGTGCAGATGATAGACATCGGCATCCAGTCTGATCGCCTCGCCGCAAACCCGATTGACCGTATTCCACATACGACGTGCCCGACTCCCCGCCATGCCGACATCGACGATGGACACACCGTCTCGGTCCTCGTCTCCGTTACCATCCGCCACCACCAATGTTACGCAATGACCTGCGGCGGCAAGACCTCGACACTCTTTGAGAAAAATGCGCGTGTCATAGCGTGCATGAACAGACGTAAGACAAGCAATCTTCACATTGCACCGCCATTTTGCGAAATCGGTCCCACTTTGCGCCCGTGCATTCTTACCACTGATTGTCTTGTGCCCAAGTCGGTTCGCACCTGCGCGTCCTCGATCGATTCACGTAGGCGTTCCCGACCCCGGGTGCCGTCGGTACCCGGGCCCGCATAATGAGCGTTCATTAGCCATAGAACCGCAAGCGCGAGTATCAATCCTTGATGCACGCTAACCGTGAATAATCCTGAGCTTGCAAGCGCAAAAGACGGACCAAACATCAGCGCCTCGCCTACCCCACGCGGAAGCCTGACGTCAATCAACGAATCGCCAAACCTCAATAATGCCGCCAAAGCGCTGCCAAAGAGTGCGACCCCAAATAGGCCAAACCGCGCAAACGCATCCCCAACCCAACCAACGTTAGGTGAAAACTGACGCCCAAAATAGAACTTTGCAATCACCTGTACGGGGCCTTTACCCCCGGAATAGGTGCCAAATAGTGTCCCAAAAGTATGACTTGTGAACAACATTGGAGGGTGACTAGAAAAATAATCAAAATAAAGGCCGTGCATGGCCGCAGGCATAAACAGCGCTCGCTTCATTATCGACAACCACAACGTTGTAGGTGCTGTAATTGCAGCCAGCAGTAGCATTAAGGCTGCTACAGGCGCTAAGA
>CAZNHE010000204.1:0-3369 GCA_964572735.1 uncultured Chitinophagales bacterium
ATGGATTTTCAAGCGAAAACAGTACTCTTTATTGAGCCTTAATTCCGTTATATGAGGAGTCAGGCCCAGCTTTTTCTGTAGAATACTAGTCTTCCGACGCCATATGCTTAACGGGCGCGATTTGATGTCGTAGTCTCCCCTCCTTCTCCCGTTTTTGTCAATGTGCGCATTCACCCCATAGCGAAGACGTATCCCTGCATGAGAACCGTAAGAACTATAATAAGCCAGCCCTGTACTCCATTTCGTGGGCAGCCATGTTCCATCGCCGGCTTCGTGTGGGTTCCACTGGAATACGATCCCGACATTGTGTGGCCTGAGTATCTTTGTTACGGCTAATCGTGCGTAGACTTCATAACAGGTTCCCCAATCTTTGCGCCCAAATAATATAATCCGATCGTATCCTGCATCTTCCTCTGAGATTTCCAGATATGGGCGTGCGTTATCGTCCGACCGGATCTTCCAGTGGCCGTCAACGATTTGTCCGAGCTCTTCTGCGGTGGTTTTATTACCGAACCTGAGGAGAAAATTCGGGTCCGGTTTCGTAAAAGGCCGATTGAAAAAAGTGATTTCATCAAGTATTTCCCGGCCATCGCAGTAATGAATCCGGAAACATATATTATTCTCGTCTTCCAGATCTGCCAGTGAAATCGTATCGATATTGAAGGCGCCCGGGGAAGATAATCTCTCAGACCTTTTGGAACCATTGAAACATATCGGGACAAACGACCCGCCATTCAGTTTGTATGTGAATGACGATATGTTTTTCGGCTCTGCTATCCTGCCGACTATATTGAATATATCCACTGAACCTGATCGCACATTCCCTCCCTGCGTCAGGTTCCATACTTCAAGATGATCTGTTTTATACATTCATGCCGGATTAATGGTTCGTCCCCGAAGATGATAAATAACGGCAGCTTATCTAAAAAACCGATGTTTCACCTGATTTCTATCGTCTCGCACTCATCCCGTCGCCGTAATACGATGAACTCTCGATAAGTGCGGCTAAGATGCTGCTATCGGTCCGCAGGTCTTTTCGAAATCAATCCGCTTAGCCGCCTGTTGGTTTTCTTTGCCTTACACCCCTTATAAGAACGTCTCTCATCAAAGGGCGTGGGTTTTCTCCTACAAGTAATAAGAACGCCTCCTCATTGTCAAGTTTTTTAAAAAACTATATAACTTCGATCAGTGGAGAGAAAAGCAGCCGTATCCCTTGCCGCTTCGGATGATGAGCGGATCAGATCAAACCGCCGTGTTTCGAAGAACCTACAGTTCCAGCTTCACAACAGCCGACTTCAGATCGTCGAGGGTAATAGGCTTGATCAGATAATCGACATAGTTGGTTTCCCTGGCACGCTCGGCATGTTGCTGATCCGAATTTCCCGTAATATAGATCACCGGAACGCTGGAAAACTTCCTGATTTCCTTCATTGTATCGATTCCGTCAAGATCTCCCTTCAGAAAAATATCCATGAGGATCAGGTCCGGGCTGAGGTCTTTGACACCGTCGATAGCCGATTTTCCATCGACGAACTTTCCCAGTGTTTTCCAACCCAGTTTCTTAATATAGTTCTCGTAGACGAGCGAAAGGAGCATCTCGTCCTCAACGATCATAATCCCTTTTGATTCATCCATAATTCACTGAATCCGGCTATTATGTGCAGCAATGGGGTTTAATTGAAAATATACAAAACAATACGGTGCTTTTTCTCTTAGAGAATCGGCTGTTTGTATGTATAATTAAAACGAACAGTATATGAAAATTTTTGGGTTCAGGTTCCGGATTTTTGCAAAAAGATTGCTGTAAGCCTTTCTTATCCGACGTAATCTCAGGGTATCGGAGTGGTCACAAATGTCTATGGAAAAGCAGGGTTCCTGCAAAGGCGCTTCGGATAACGAGAAGCGTTAAAACATGGTGCAGCACTGGTCCGGGTATGATTTTATGAGCACGTTTTACGGATATGTACGACATCAGCCGGGCTTTTTCGAGAGCCTGGCGATAGCCTGATCCAGGGAGATCGAACCGTTGAGATACTCCTTCTGGATGCCCGATAATCGGTTCAGGAATGTGTTAAAGCCCGGGAAAATGTACCGTGGTGCCAGGTCTTTCAATTCATCACGCAAGTCGAGGAGCGTTTTTTGTCCCCCCAGAAACGGATCGGCGAATGTGATGGCATAAACACGGTTGAACAGCGTTTTATTCGTCATTTGCAGGTTTGTACGCTTGAAATACAAAGCCTGCATGTGAAAAGAAACCGTAGCAAAAGAAAGAAACTCTTTCAGAAGAGCCTGTTGCTGCGGGGTACGGGATTTTTTCTGAAGCAGGGCATAACCGGTTCCTCCGAAAGAGACCCCCTGGTGCCCTTCTCCTTTCGGCCAGACCGGTGCGGGCTGGATGCGCCATTGTCCCTTTTCCTGAGGAAATTCCTGCTTAACCATCATTAAAATCCAGTCTCCCCCCATAATGCCCATTATATGGTGGGTTTCAAATTCCTTATTGTACTTCCCGGCGACGAAACTATTGACTTTTCGTTTGCCCAGCCCTGCGTTATCGTGTAAATATTTGAGGAGACGGAATACGTCTTTGGCCTCTTTTACATATTTTGGGAAGACGAAATGACCGTCGGCATCATATAACAGCCCTCCCCGCTGCAGGAAAATGCTGTAAAAAATCTGCGGATCTCCGAGTTCAAGCAGAGACAGCGTTTTCCCGGCTGCATGTACCTTCACTGCCGCTTTCTTGAAATCATCCCATGTTTTTATCGGATAAGTGACGCCGGCTTTGTCTAACGCATCCTGTTGATAAGCCAGGATAAGCGGCGACGACTGCCATCCCAATGCATAATGTTTCTTATGATATACGTATTCGTATCCGGTATTTGGGAATAGCGAAGAGGCATATTGATTGTAGATACCGGAAAGATCTACCAGGAAGGAATCCGGATCATCGGCCTGATAATAAGGCCATTGTCTGAATTCGATAGCCACGATATCCGGCAGGTTTGCCTGGTAGTTCAGGTTTTTTATGATCCGGTCGTGCAACTCCGAGAAGGGAACTGCTTTGTATTGTAAAGCAACCGGCGTCCGGGGGTGCTCCTTGTTGAATTCGGTGGCGGCTCTGTCGAAATATTGTTGCTCGTAGGCCGGAATCCATGACCAAAGCTGAAAAGTGGTGACCTTCACCTGTGCGGAAGAAGAACCTGGCGACAATGTCCCCATCATCAATATCAGGCCGATGAGTGCAGCATTTTTCGTAACCATCGCTTTTTTTTATTAACTGTTTCGGTGGACAGCAAAAGAAATCAGGAAATCCCAAATCATTTCCCTGAATGTATTATCGGGTAATAGTGGGTATCGGCAAAATGTAAG
>CAZNHE010000205.1:0-3355 GCA_964572735.1 uncultured Chitinophagales bacterium
ATAAAAAAATATAGCCATAGTTTTTGGTCATTATTTTGCTCTTGTTGTTTTTTGTCTCGGGGTTGTCCTACGGTTGCCACCAACGGTAAAGGGCTTGGCGTATGTGCCGCCTTTTAAAAACTAAATTATCAATCTTGGCAGTTACTGCGGCATTACGCCAAGCCGCTTGTTATAGCCAGTTAATTTTAACAATTATGAACGGATTAAAAGAAGTCTCAAAAGAAGAACGTTGGAATTTCGTAAAAGATAAAGATGTAACCTATTCAGCAACGGGGGATTACCCATTTGTAGGTGTGTGGAAAGACAGGTCTGGGAATGTTGTCGCAAAAGATATTCCAGATGGAAAACATATAGGGGTAAATTCTGATAAATACAGGCATTATATCGTTTCACCTTAATTGGCTATAACTCCCAAATAGGCGCATATCCCACAATTACGCGGGATTCGGCTTTTTAATTCCTGCCAATGTACTATATTCCTGTCGAATCAACAAGATAGTCGTAGTAATTGAGTGTGCAATCTGTATAATTCTTAGTTATATTGACGCAACTCACGGTTGTGAGATATACAAAATGCGAACACAAAAACTCTATCATCATGCCTTTTGAAGCCGATCGTTATCGTTTTTCTTTCGGTGAACACCGGGACAAAGAGGTTATTTGGATCCATTTTCCAAACGACAGGCAACTTATCACTCATTTGAAACAATATACCAAAGCACGGTGGAGTTCGTCTGAGAAATGCTGGTACGTATCGGATACTTCTCATTATCGCAGCCTTTTTCTTCTGCCTCAAAAAAGCATTGGCAGCAGGGCCCTGTCAAAGATACATCCTGCCAACAAGCCGGCCTTTAAACGCTTTCGGGAACAATTGACGCTGAAAGGGTACAGTCCCAATACAATCAAGACCTATTGTCTGGAATTTGCCCAGTTGCTGTATGTGCTGAAGGCGCACCCTGCGGAACAGCTCTCCCCAGAGCAATTGGGAAGTTATATCCTGTATTGTGCACAGAAGTGCAAACTATCCGAAAACCAGTTACACAGCCGCTTGAACGCCCTGAAATTCTATTATGAGCAGGTATTGCACCGGGAGAAGTTCTTCGTCGAAATACCACGACCCAAAAAGCCGAGTACCTTGCCTAAGGTATTGAGTCAAAAAGATATTGCTGCGTTGTTCAGGGTAACAACCAATATCAAACACCTGCTGATGCTCAAGCTCTGTTACGGGATGGGGCTGCGTGTGAGCGAAATTGTACGGTTTAAGATCGAACACATCGACAGCGGTCGTATGCAGGTTTTGATTGCCGGCGCCAAGGGGAAAAAGGATCGTTATGTAACACTTCCGCAATCAATACTGGATGAGCTGCGAGCCTATTACAAAGAATACAAACCCGTATACTATTTGTTTAAGGGGCAGTATGGCGGACAATATTCCGTGCGCAGTGTGCAGGCAGTTTTTAAGAAGGCTATGAAAAAGGCCAACATCCGGAAGCCTGTCGGGATACACAGCCTCAGGCACAGTTATGCCACTCATTTGCTCGAATACGGAACGGATATTACTTACATACAGCAATTACTTGGTCATAACAATATAAAGACCACACAGAGATATACCCATGTGAGCCGGCGGGAGTTGTCACGAGTAAAAAGTCCGCTGGATCGGATGGACCAGGAAGATAATAGGAGCTCATCGGGAAGTTAATTTTCCTCATAATTTAAGGGCTTTAGTGAAATCGCTAAAAATCTGAATTTCAAATAATTCCTTGCGGTAAAAGAGAAACCACAAAGGGCGCGAAGGTTTGCGCAAAGAACACAAAGGGTTTATTAGGTTTGTATTTAACGATGTTAAATCACTGCTTTACCAGCCGAATTCGGATTTTATGTATCCTGCAAGTTCTCTGGCAATAACCTGGTGCTGGGCCATATCGGGGTGGCCGCCGCAGCCTTTGTTGTAGCTTCTTGGGAAGAAAAATTTGTAGACATTTTTATCGCCGTGGCTGTGGAGGTAATTCACGACGCCGCTTAGGTAGCTTTTCAATACGGCGGTCAATTTCTGATTGGCCATCGGACTGCTGAGGCAAATGATGTGGGCGTCAGGATAGTAGCCTCGCAGTTTCCGGATGAAACGGACATACGCTCCACAGAATTTCACCGAATCCTGGATGCCGTCGTTTTGTCCCAGGCAGATGGTCACAATATCGGGCTGATACCGGCTGAAATTCCATGCAATGGAGTCGTCGCTGAGGTCGGTTTTGTCATAGACGGGCGGCATGGTGATGGTCATATTGCAGCAACTGTGGATCATGCCGATGCCCGAGACCGAGCTTAGTATCCAGCGACTATCGAGCATCCGGGCGGTCAGGGGACCATAGCTCATGTACGCGTTTTGCTGGTCGTACCATTGTCCCTTACCGCAGGGCACCTTCCGGAGGTCGCTGCCGGTTCCTGAAGTAATGGAATTGCCGATGAACTCCATTTTTCGTTCCGGTGCGGCCGGCGGCGGCAACAGCTTCCCGCATCGGATGCCCAGCAGCTCGCAATATCCCATCAGCGACTCGGTATCCTTGCAAATGGTGACCGTGTGAATTCCATCATCCAGCCCTTTGCCTATGGTGATGTGGTTGACTTTCCCGGTTGTCTGGATCCGGTAGGGTTTGTTATGATCGACGATGACCTCCAGGTAATTGTGATTGTTGCCATATTTCACTTCGTCACCAATAATAACCTGGCAGGAGGGACCCTTAAACCGGAAGGTAAAATAGACGCCGGCCGACCAGAAACGCGGCTTTTGAGGATTGGAGAAATCGATGCGGCCGGTGTATTGGATGTTCCTGTTGTCGGGTTTGAACAGTTTGGTCCGGCTGTGCCCGCCCGGGACGGCGAAGGCATTTGTTGAAAAGACCGTCAGGCAGAGAAGACAGATCGATAAAATCGTTTGTTTCATTTTATTGAGTTTCAGGCGGTTATGGGAATAGTAAATTGTATTGATATATGGCGGGAGTTGCAAGTTTTTTGTTGGTTTAGTTTGTCATTGCGAGGAACGCGGCGGAGTCCCGATGTATCGGGAGCAATCCCGTTGCAGAGGGCAGCGGTGGCGGAAGGATGGCATCTGAAGGTCTCTATTGCCTATTGAGACCCAATTCGCCGTGCCGAATCGTCCTTTGGACTTCTCCTATTGACAAGTTGTTTGATTGTGGGCGAATAGTATGGTGAATTGCCTGTGTTGTCGGAGAGGCTCTCCGACCTACTTTGTTCTCTTCATTGTTTATTCATTCTTTTCCGATACCTTCCCGATGCGGTGTTTAATGATTATCTTTAAGCAGGCACAGCCTGCTGTGCGGTACGCGTACGGTAT
>CAZNHE010000206.1:0-3335 GCA_964572735.1 uncultured Chitinophagales bacterium
CCAATTAAAAACACCCGATGTTCTCATTATTGATGATTCGATGTTTTATCATGATCCGGCTTCTCTGCTAATGTTCACGGGAAAAATATCCGGAAGTGTGAATACCATTCTGATTATGAATTCTTATGAAGAAACGTTTCCGGCAGCTGCCTTCGAACAAAAGATAAAAGGAATCCTGTTGAAAGAAGAGGGGCTTGATGGATTGCTGACTTGTTTACGGATCGTTATAAATGGAGGGGGGTATATCAGCCCTTACACGGCAGGCAGGCAGGCTAAACATTACCCTGATTTAGTTGGAAATGACATTGCGAAACTGCTTTCTCACCGCGAGTGTGAAATCCTGGAATTGATTAAAGAACATAAAACCAGCAGGGAAATAGCCGCGTTGTTGAATCTGAGCATACGCACCATTCAAAATTACCGGATGGATATGCTGCACAAACTCGGATTGAAAGGAAAAAATGCTTTAGTTGCGTTTGCAAAACAGATCAATCTGGATAATGATTAATTTATCTTCAGGAACTTATCTGCTACTCAAGTAGTCTTCAGAAAATAGAGTAGGGATACTCTATTGCTAATGCAATACCATACGTGTAATGTTATAACATGTAATAGGTTGTAAGAGGAAAAGAACAATTGGTTAATCAATTGATGCTTTTTCTTGGACCCTTTGTCATCATAGAACCAAAATTTGATGACTTTATGAAGGTGCATGTACATATATGAACTAATGAAGGAGAAAAAAATGATTAAAAGATCATCAAAATTTATCATAAAGATCATACCTGCCATTCTTTTCGTAGGTTTCATGCTTTTCAATGGGACTGGCAAGAACTCTCTTCCTCGGGTAAGTATGTGAGGTATTATGGCTGCAGCCGCTGGCACGAGTGGCACCGGAGGACCACCACCACCACCCAATATGCCCTGCTTTATAGCTTGCATGCCTTGTCAACCATATGGACCTCCTGTTTGTATATACACATACTGCGAGGGGGGCACACATCTGTGTCGTGGTTATGGAGGCTAGCCCCATAGGCCTATGCCTTTCCCCAAATCGGGCACTTCAATTGTGATTCTGCCTATCATATTCGTCCCAAGCATTTGGGACGGATATGATAAATAAACAACTATTGGATGACAGGAGTATTTTGCTAAGCCATTTCGTATTTATTTTAATCGTTAAGTAGGCTCATTCGTGAAAATAAGATATATAGTAATACTAGTATGCCTTATCGTATGCGCATTAGTGTCGCTTCTTTTGTTTGACTCAGACCGTCAAAGAGACGATACATTATTGCAACATACATATCTTCCTTGCAAACAGAAACAACGCATTTGGAAGAACTATTCATTTGACTCCAATAATCTTGTCACTTCCATTAGTGGATTTGGTCTGGCGGGAACTATACAGGTAGAGGATAGTAGCATCTACGTATTTGATTATGGGTTAATGAAACTGAAACGATACTCGATTGGTGGTCACCTCCAAGCCACCATAGGGAATGGGGTAGGAAGAGGCCCAGGTGAGCTCCTCGGACCAGTCGATTTTCAAATACAGGATCAAAAAGTATGGATTTTAGACGCTCAGGCGTTGACAATTGAAGAGTTTACAGTTAATGGAAGATATATCGACCAGATCAATATAAGAGGACAATCAATGGGGATGGCTTTTATTGATGATAATATAGTTATAGAAGTTGCCGGGAGCTCCAATCTATTTTTAGAAATAGCAAAAAATGGGAAAAAGGTAAATTCATTTGGTTCTTTTTTGAAAAATCAGATAGAAAATACGATGTCCACTCAGGGGAAATTGTTGGAAATATCATCTAGCAATTTCATATATGTTCCAAGGTTAGCAAGTTATATATTTTATTTTAATAGGTCTGGATCTATATATGAGATAAATCAAATAATTGATCATCAGGCATTCCAAAGTTCCATAATAAGGAGTATAGAAGGTGGGGGGATGATCAGGCCGCCACGGTCAAATGTCATAAATAATTCCATTAGTGTATATGATGGGATCATTTATGTTCAAACAATGGTAAAAAAAAGAGGTGTAAAGCTTAAACACCATTCTTTAATACAAAATTTGCCAGCGTATAATGAATATGTTGATAGGTATCGGGTTGATGATGGAAAGTATTTGAGTTCAACACGAATTCCCTTTCCTGTTCTTGGGGCTATAGTAAAAAGCGGGCGAATCTACTGCATGTCTGATACAATGGTTACTGTGTATAAGGGTTTTAGATAAAAAATACATAATTGACATTTTTGGGCCCCACTTAGATAAAAATCATATGAAAAATATAATAAATAAAAGCAATATATTCATATCAGTATTCTACCTATTATCGATAATCGTCGTATTTCTCATTATGGAATGGAGAGTAGGTCATGAGCCTCAGTCCTACCTGGTTAAAGGTTGGAGGCTCATGTTAAAGCATGGACATACTATTGGGTCTGGGAATGCAAGTACTAAAATTATTTTCTTCTTTGATTATGAATGTGGCGAGTGCAGCATGATGAATGGAGTATTTCAGAAATTGTTATCAGATAATCCCAAAGATATTTCTATTACATATATGTATTATCCACACAATGATAATTATTATAGCTCTTTGTATTCCCTACTTTCATACTGTGCTTCAAAGCAGGTTCGTTTTGAAAAGATTAATAGTTCTCTGTTCCAATATCATGTAAATTATGGAGACCTGGATGTCAATTCGATTGCAAGATATTTGGGTGTATCGGATATGGAGAAATTTGATGGATGTATGACAATGGCAAGGAAAGATACGAGTAATATGATTGCAAAAGATTTGAAGATAGGTTCTGATTTAAAGATACCAGGCACACCCGCAATCATAATTAATGGAAAGATGTACTTTGGTATGGTGCCTGAACGCCTTATAAGTAAAGAGATTAAGAAGAATAGCTGAGTGAGTCATATATTTTTCGTCGCTATCACACAATTGAGAAGAAGCTGAATTTTCCCCTCTTGGGAGGGGTGCAGGGATGGGGCCGACGCGTTACATCAATTGAAAAACGACAAAGAAGCAGCAATGACTTTAAAGAACCGGGTAAGGAAGACTCCGGTCCCCCCGAAATTTCACGATTTGGTTTATGATGCAACAGGTGTCAACCCACCCCCGGCCTCCCGAAAGAATTCGGGACAAGCTCTCCAAAGGAGGATTCCAATGGAAGCTGGGACGGGTATGAAAAATCCACACAATCTTTTAATCTGCCTGTTTCGTGATTCGAATTACGAAACAGGCTCGTCAACCCACCCCCGGCCCCTCCGCAGGAGGGGAGATCTTCCATCGCTTTTATTT
>CAZNHE010000207.1:0-3322 GCA_964572735.1 uncultured Chitinophagales bacterium
CCTTGGGAGCCTCCAGGGGCCTCTTCCACGGCATGAGCAGACTTTCGTGGTGAAAAAGGACTTGCTCCGAGTAAGGATCGCCCATCAACTCAATGTTCATCGCTCCATTGCCTGAGGTGAGGCTCTCGCTGACCAGGCTGCCAGGCGCTATACTGCAAAAGCCGCACTGCGGTACAATCTTCCGTCTGATCCGTTCCGCCAGCGGCATGGGTGATATTGAATACGATCTTGCGTAAGCCGGCTGCTTGGGCAGAAACGTATCTTCTTGCACACGGTGAAGATATTCAGTCTGACGATTGTCCGTCAGCGGCACTCCTGTTAGTACTGATGTTTTTGTGGGATCATTTTCTGCCGCAGCGAGCGTCGGAGATATTTTTAGAGAACCCATCAGGCCAGCAGCAGCTGCGCTTGTCTTAATAAATTCTTTGCGTTTCATGATTTCCTCATCCGTTCTATTGTTATGCCGGCATCAGGCAACCCACTTGACCCAATCAAGCGGATTACGCCGTCCAAGTTTCAAGCGAACTGTAACCGGTTTTCCTTCCGGTAAATGCAGTTCGCAGGTGGCATTACCGGACTGCGGCTTCGCCCCCAAAGCTCCGGAAGAGGTGGAAATTGCTTCGATGCCATACCGGGCAATCAACGTAACATCCTGCTTTCTCACTGAAGTGACTGCCAAGTCTACGGTCCGGGCCTTCATGTCCCACACCAACTTATCGAGCCGGGCAAAAGTGCGGAGCAGCATCCCTTTTATCGAACCTTTCACCAGTGTTGGAGGAAGGGCCGGAAGCACCTCGATAACACCAGGACGCGAGTAGGCCAGCATTTCCATCATGATCGTTTGAATCCCGCCTTGCGCATCCGGCATGGGATAAGCGTAGGGGTCGTGAGAACACCGGAGCGTTTCGCCGACATTGCCTTCTTCAATCAGTTGGCGCAGTTCGCTATCTACCATGTAGCAGTCTTTGAGACGCGCTCCGACCAAAGCGCGGTGGCAGCGGCCATGAGCAGCCAGTCGCTCAGGAATACGGTGCCGGTCGGCGATCAACGCTGCTTTTGCTAGCCGTGGCGTGCGATCCGGATCAATTTCATCCCCTGGCCATGCACCATAGAGATGAGAGATGTGACGATGAACATAACGCTCCCGCAGTGTGGGCCAGGCCCATTCCTTCAGAGTGCCGTCCGGTTCGAGCAGGTGAGGCGGTAGCCTGGTCAGCATCGCCTTCCATTTCGGCACGCTGTCGACCTCGATGCCCAGTAACTCGCAAGACTCGACCAAATTGGCCAGGACTTCCCGGCACACCGAAATATCCATGCTGGTGTTGATCACCAACATGCGCCCGGGGTCCAGGTTGCCCGGGTTGTTCTCCGGCGAGAAGGATGGGGCGAAAATGTAATTCCCGTCTTTGTCAGTGACTGTCAGGAAATCCTCATAAAACAGCGCAAGATCTTTGTAAGCAGGCACTACATGATTGTGCAGGAAATCCAGGTCTCCCGTTACAAGATAGTGGTCCCAGAACGGCCGCACGCACCAGCCTCCAGCGGAAAGCCAATAGGGATGAGGCCATATCTCTCCGGTCGAATCTGCGTGGTCGAAATGGGTATCGACCCCGCTCTGTTGATTTGGAGTGAGGGCATAATGGGTGCCGTGCATCCCGAAGATATTTCTGGCGTTGGTCCGGTAGTCCGGGACCAGGCTTTCCATCCAGTTGAAGTAGGCCTCCATGCCTTCCCGAAGGTCACCCTGCACTCCGGGTGAAATCTGCAGGTTGATATTGGCATTGGTCTCAGCCTGCATGGAAGGATATTTGCCACTTGTAAGGATGAACCAGTAGCGGCACATTTCAAATAACTTCTCGAGATAGGCAGCCGAATAACCCGGACTTGACCGCTGATCGGACAGAAGCTCCTCAGAAGAGCTGGCATATTGTGAGGCGCCGCCGAAATCCACGGTGACCCGGTTGAGCATCTCCGACTGGACTTTGCGCGCCCGCTCCAGCAACATAGCATAGTCTGGCGAGATCTGTTCCACCGCCTGTTGCAGCACTTCCACTTTGTCTTCACTGTAGTCGGGGAAATATTCGATGCGGGTGAGCAGCATTACCGACGTCGCGTTCTCGATGACCAGGGTGTCGCCTTCCATCCGGGCCGAGCCGCCGTCGCGAACCACACGGGTCACACCGGCGTAACCGCTGTTGTCCACAGAAGGATCCAAAACACACTTGTAAATCAATCGCTGTTCGTTGTAGTCCTTTTCAACCTTGCCTGGTCCGCTATTTGCCCTACCGAAAAAGGCTCCACGCCGCCTAAACCGCGCATATTTCTGCACTGCGATTCGGACATTTACCGGTTGCCCTTGGGGAGCGGCGAGCCATTGGACTACAACGTTGTCGGGACGGGAGGTGAAAGTCCGACGAACCCAGTCACCGCGTTCATCCGTCCAGTAAACCTTCAACTCAGTGCTCTCGAAATCAACCGTCCGGAGATAGTCTCTGACCGACGTGGTTTTCGGAAAATCCAGACGCATCGTGAATGCCGGGACCGTAAAGTGACCGCCTAACTGCCCGTAGATGGGACTCTTCCGCCATTCCTCTAAAGCGGAATCCACGGCTTCGCGGTATTTCCCATCCAACAGCATTTGCCGTACCTTCGGGAAAATACCCGCGATTTTGGGCGCCTGAAAGGACTTTTTATATGGCATGAGCAGACTTTCGTGATGGAAGAGGATCTGCTCCGAGTAGGGATTGCCGGGTACCTCGATCTTCATGTGTCCATTGCCGGATATCAGAAGCGCATCGCTGCCAGGTACAATACTGCAGAAGCCGTGTTGTGGCACAATGTTCCGTTTTAGTCGTTTCTCCAGTGACATGGACGAGACCCGAACCCCGGCTGTCAGTTTTGATTCCACAAATACCGGCTTTTTAGGCAGGCGTTTGTCTCCCTGTTCGCGTTGAAGAAAACTGATGGTACGGATATCCTCTCTTTTTGAAACCGGATGCTGATCTGGAATCACGGATTTCTTTTTGTGATTCATTCCGTTTGCTATAAACGGGATGAACAACTTTGACGAACTCGTCGCACCAATGGCAATCGCCGCTTTCTTAAGAAAAATTCCGCGCTTCATAATTCATTCTCATTTTAACTGTTTATTTCACCTATCATTGGAAATACCACAGGGGCGGGACTCAAAAGGCCTGTATTTATTTCATGGACGATTACATTTGCTTTAGCGAAATAACTTGCTTATTCCCATCATAGGTGATGGTGGTATCCACCTTTTGGGCGTCCAGACCATGAACGTTACCGGGCCGAACCACAATGA
>CAZNHE010000208.1:0-3302 GCA_964572735.1 uncultured Chitinophagales bacterium
CATGGGCCAGACGCAAGCTACGCCAGACGACACTTGGGCTAGCGCCTGCATGCCTCGAAAACAGTCTTCCCAAGGTGCGCCCTGTTGTTCCAGTTCTCTCGCCAACTGTCACGAGCGCCATTGGCGTACTGATATTCTTTAACATGAATTGATACGCTCTTTCGACCTGCACATTGCCGCAATCTGCCAAATGACCATAGGGCAGGCTTCTCAAGTATGCTCCCTTGTTACGTTTGTCATAAAGCAACGATTGGAGGGCTTTTGCAGCACGAGCCCGCCCGCAGTGTGTTTCAATCAACGCAAAAATAAGGTCGAGCGCGGAGCTTCCTCCAGGGCACGTCAGTATGCCGCCGTCTTCCACGTAAAGCTCGTCCACGCTGGGTTCGACGGCAGGGAACATCGCGCGGAAGGCTTGATAGTGCTCCGGGTGTACTGCACATCGCCGTCCCGTAAGCAATCCGGCCTTTGCCAACACAAAGCTACCCGTGCACAAGCCGACGACCCCAACGCCAAGCGCATGCGTTCGGCGCAGGTAGTCGAACGTTTCCTCGTCATGCTCCATGCACTCGGGGAGGTGTCCTCCCACCACCACCACGTAATCAAATAGTGTCGGATCGGCCAAGTGCTCGCGGGGCCGCAGTTCCACGCCGCAGCTCGCATGGTAGGACTGTAGCTGGGACGCCATCGTCGTCCACGTGCAAAAGATCTGTCGATCGTGCTCCCCCTCATCCGCTGCGTGCCGGAGACCCTCGATGAAACTGGCAAACGGAAGTAGCGAGAACCGTGGCGAGAGGATGAACCCCACCCTGAGGTCAGGCTCCACCTTCGCTATTCGCGGCGATTCCTCAAACGATGTGAACATGTGGTGTCTCGCAACCGATGTCCCAGATGTACCCATACGGGTACATTGCATACAATAAAGTTCAAAGGATTGCAAGGCATACTGCTGCGCTATGGGAGCTCGATACGGCAGGCGCTATTCCTTGGCATCAGTTCTGGTGCACGGTTTGCGTGGCAATCGTGCTTGGCCGATTTCCCTACCCGATGCGAAGCCGGCCAAGCGATACGATGTCGCGATCATCGGCGGTGGCGGTCATGGCCTTGCAGCGGCATATTACCTCGCGCACCAACACCACATTACCAATGTCGCCGTGATTGAGCGCGGGTGGATCGGTGGCGGCAACACCGGACGCAACACGACCAACGTGCGCTCCAACTACCTGTTCCCCGAAAGTGCCCAGTTGTATGAATTTTCCCTTCGCCTGTACGAAGGGCTGGCGCGTGAGTTGAACTTCAACATCATGTTGTCCCAGCGCGGTTTCCTGGAGCTCATCCATGATGACCACCAGATGGATGCGGCGCGCCACAAGCTCAACTGGATGCAGTGCAATGGGGTGGACGGGGACCTACTCACTGCAACTCAAGTACAGCGCATGGTTCCTCTGTTGAATATGGAGCCTGACGCGCGGTTCCCGGTTCTGGGGGGTGCACTACAACGTCGGGGTGGGACGATACGCCACGATGCCGTTGCTTGGGGATATGCGCGCGCTGCAAGTCGCTGTGGCGTTGATATCATCCAAAATTGTGAAGTAACCGGTTTGGTGTGCAATCGCGGACGCGTCCAGACGATTAAAACTACTCAAGGCACTATCGACGTTGGCACAGTCGGAGTGGCTGCAGCTGCAGAGACCGGACGAATTGCGCAGATGGCACAGTTCCGGCTTCCGATGACAAGTCACTGCCTCCAAGCCATGGTTTCCGAGCCAGTGAAGCCGATACTCGACACGGTGATTATATCTCCGAGCACTGGCGTTTACGTCAACCAGACGCAAAAGGGCGAGCTGGTCATCGGGGGTATTCTGGACCATTACCGGTCGGGTAGCCGGTTAGGTACCTACCTGACTATTGAAAAGGTAATCTCCGCCGCGGTCGAGCTGCTACCGGTAGTTGGCCAGTTGCGGCTGATGCGGCATTGGGGGGGTACTGTGGACATTGTGCCAGATCGCTCGCCGATCATCGGCGGCACACCACTGGACAACCTGTACGTCGATTGCGGCTGGGGTACCGGAGGTTTCAAGGCCATTCCGGCCGGAGGTTACCTGCTCGCCTACAGCATTGCCACAGGGCGGTCACACCCGTTGGCCGAACAATTCGGCCTCGATCGTTTCTACAGCAACCGGCTTGTCGACGAGGCATCTGCTTCAGGCATTGCTCACTGACTGGAGACATAAACAATGGTCGTGATTACTTGCCCATATTGTCACGAACTACGTCACGAAGACGAGTTGCTCTGTGGCGACGAAGTCGATGTGGTACGTCCGACTGACCCGCAGACAGCAACCGATATGCAGTGGTGCAACTACTTGTACATGCGTACGGATGCTCTGCGAAATGTGCGAGAGCGCTGGTGTTGCGTTGTTGGTTGTGGCCAGTGGTTTGAAGTCGAGCGCGACAGTGTTACCGGGCGCATTCATAACGTGGGCAAGCTACGCACTCTGGCTGCCGGACCCACTGGGGAAGATAATGGCGCTGTCCGGTAAAAACCGCCGCCTTGTCACAGGCGGCCGGCTCATTGATCGATCGAAACCGTTGATGTTTCGTTTCAATGGGCGGGAGCTATCCGGATATTACGGTGACACACTGGCGACGGCACTTGCGGCGAACGATGTGCGCGTGGTCGCTCGCAGCTTGAAATATCACCGACCCCGGGGCTTGTTCGGTACCAGTGTGGAAGACCCCACGTCGATGCTTGCCGTGCGTGACGCTCACGGTGGTGACCCCGCTGTTCGTGCGGGCGAAGTCCAACTTGTCAACGGGCTTGAAGCCACGACCCTGCGTGGCTGGCCTTCAGAGCACTTTGACGTCGGCTCGGTTGCGCAATTGGCGGCACCTTTGCTTGCTGCCGGTTTTTATTACAAGACGTTCATGTGGCCCAGCTGGAAGTTGTTTGAACCGGCGATTCGTGCCAGTGCCGGATTTGGGCGCCCGACCCCTCTTGATTCGCGGCGTATCCTGTTGCAGCAACATGACACCTGCGATGTTTTGATCATTGGAGCAGGACCCGCGGGGCTCGCTGCGGCCATACCCTTGGCAAACTCCGGCCTTCGTGTAGTCGTTGCCGAACAGGAGCCGGCGGCGGGTGGCAGTTTGCGCTGGGAAGACGGCAATGTAGACGGACTGGAAGGTGTGCGTTGGGCCAACCATGCCGTCGAGCGGCTCTGTGGCAAAGCCGCGATAGTGCTCACCACCAGCGCATCACGCAACTCGGGTGGCTCCTGCACCTCGAAATCGAGCGGGAATCC
>CAZNHE010000209.1:0-3266 GCA_964572735.1 uncultured Chitinophagales bacterium
ATCTACGAAATGATTCGTAAACGATACCCCTGTTCCAGGATATTGGGATTTGGGTAGTCAACCAAGCAGATTTGCAATAATAGATCATATGACTAAGAAACCGGATATCCGACCAACGGAAAGTGAATTGGAGATCCTGCAGGTGCTTTGGGAGAAGGGTCCGAGCACGGTGCGGGAAGTCCACGAAATATTGGCTGAAACGAAGGAATCAGGTTATACCACCACCCTGAAACTCATGCAGATTATGCATGAGAAGGGGCTGGTGAGGCGCGACACTTCCAGCCGCTCACATATTTATGAAGCATCCGTATCACAGGAAAGAACGCGGAAATTGCTGGTCGACCGGATGGTAAAAACGCTCTTCAGCGGATCAACGGCAGGTTTGATCATGGAAGCTCTGGGGCATCACCAGGCCTCCCCGGAAGAACTCAGGAATATCAGAAAATATCTGAATGAACTAGAATCCAAATAAAGTATTGAGTCATGTCTGCATTTCCCGTTTCTTTTATCACGGCACTGGGCTGGACCCTGATCCATTCGTTGTGGCAGGCTTGTATTATCTTTCTGGTTCTTCGCCTATTATTATTTGTTTTTCGTCAGGCTTCTTCCAATGCGAAATACCTGTTATCTGTCGGAGCATTTGCCGGTATTTTTATCTGCTTTTTGATCACATTCTATCATCAATGGATGAATCAGAAAGGCCTGGTGGAAATACAGGTTTCTATAAGGGACATACTGCTCCCTGTTTCCTCTGGTATGCATGCTTCCCATGTTCAAATTCAGGCAAATCGTATATCGGACTGGTTTCATCCGGAGGCGCTGATGCCTTACCTGGTCATGTTGTACTTTGCGGGTTTGATCTTCTATCTGATCAAAGCAGCAGCAGATGTTTTTCTTGTAAGAAAAATAAGACACACCTGTCTGAAGCCATTCGATCAGGCATGGGGACATTATGTCGATAAAATATCCCGCTTATGGAATCTCCCGCGAAGAGCAGGGGTATTTCTGTCCGAACGAATTGATGTCCCCGTGGTAATCGGCTACCTCAGGCCGGTGATCTACCTGCCTCTGTCGATAGCGGGCAACCTTCCACCCGAACAAATTGAAGCCATTCTGCTGCACGAGCTGGCCCATATCAGGCGCCATGACTATCTCGTGAACATCATGCAAATCGTCGTGGATACAGTTCTGTTTTTCAATCCATTTGTCCGCCTGATTTCCAGGAACATTCGCATTGAACGTGAGAATTGTTGTGACGATCTGGTCACCTCTGTTGCACATCCGAAACAATATGCCGAGGCATTAGTATCGCTGGAAGAAAATCGCGCCAAACAGGGACGCTTCGTGATGGCTGCAGTTCCTGAAAAACAACAATTATTTCAACGCATTAAACATATTATGGAAATGAAAACCAAAAGGCTGAACCATCCTCAAAAGTTATTGTCGCTGCTGATACTTGCAGGCAGCATCGTCTCCGTAGCCTGGATGACACCCGGAAACAAAATCAATAAACCGACTGTTGCCGAAAATTTACCAGGCACAGCTGCAACATCCCTCATTTCGGTAATCAGTGACAGTACTGTGTCGCTACAGGCACCCACTCCGGTCGATACCCCTCTCACGCCGCCTCCGGTGCCACAAGTAGTAACGGTTGTTCCACCGGTACCGGATACAACGCGTCCATTCCCCCAAAACCCATTTCAGGGGATCGATACGGCAAAAGTATCAGCCATTTCCTTTGGTCCGTTCAACTGGGGTTATAACACTTATAATGATAGTACGCTGAAGGAATTGCAAAAAGCGATACAAAGATACCAACGGGAAATACGAAAGTATAGCTCCCAGATTCGGCAATTGAACAGTATCAGAATGAAAAAGAGCAGAGAAAAAGCTTTAAGGCAGCAGGCAGAGGCATTAAAACAACAGGCCGGAGCATTGAAGAAACATATGGAGGAGCTAAAGAAGCATCCGGACAGCACCTACTACTGGAAAAGGTTTCCAAAATATTTAAATAACTATGGCTATCTGATGATGGACAAGTTATATGGGCCTTTTAATAGTAAGAAATGGAAAATGCCTATAGATAGTATTGTATTTCACATAGATAGTACAAGGCAGCTTGCCTTCTTTGACCGGTCGAAAATGGATTCCATCATGAACCATGCCAAGAAGCAGATTCCTTTCATATGGAAAAACCGGAATCCAGTGGTGCTTCCAGGTGGTAAATATGTGATAAATACTGACAATATAGTGAATATGATGATGGATGACGGAATTTTGAAAGATGATAAAAGCTATAACATACGAATCAACAACGAGGGACTGTACATTAACGGCATAAAACAGGACCACAAATATTATGAAAAATACCGCCGTCTGATTGGAAACCACACCACGCTGGAATTACAGAAGAAAGATGGTCATATAACAACCACAATCGGCAGGGATACGAAGGATGATGATAACGGATAGAAGGTCCTTTGAAACAGGAAGGCAGGAACGTTTCCCCGGGGAAGATTGAAGATATATGTCGTTGACCTTTCTATCATTTATTTGTAACATAAATAATGCATTCAAAGTAATCAACCGGCAGTTCTCCCTGGTCGTTCAGGGGGCGCCGGCGTTCTTCGGGATCAGGTGTGACCCTGAATGTGTGTTTTTTATAAAACTGTGAAATGAGGAGAAATCATGAGAACAACCTGCCTTTACCTGATGTATGCGGCCAGCCTACTCTTTTTTTATAGAGGAAAGGCACTGGCACAAATTACCCCCCCGCATAATCTGTGGTACCCCGGCTCTTTCCGGCATGAATGCCGCAACGATGGAATCCTATAGTGCCGATCCGCCGGGGAATGGGCGCTTCATCACGGCCCACGGAACTCTGAAGGTGCTGGTGGTCTTTGCCCAGTTCCCGGACGATCACAGATCCGTTTCGGACTGGACCGACCGACGGGCAGCCACCGGATATGATGGACACGTTTATAGATTCAACCACTACGGAGCAATCTTCGAACAAATATAACCTCACCAACTACTTCAATACCATGTCCATGGGAGATTTCCATGTGATTGGGAAGGCGGTATATGTTAAGGCGCCACATGATCCTTCTTACTATGTATCTCACCATAGCACTACCACGGCGCGTTATTATGCCACTAAGGAAGTTTTGCAAGATAAGTTTGGCCGATATTCAGCAGCCAAAAAGAAGGGAAAGGAATATGCGCCGCATATCGCTTCCACCCGGGGTAAGATCATCCATATGACC
>CAZNHE010000210.1:0-3213 GCA_964572735.1 uncultured Chitinophagales bacterium
TCACAAAATCCGGGTTGGTGAGAGAAGAAGATGAGAAAACGTGTTTGCATTTTTCTTTACCCGTATTACATGCTTAAACATGCCAGAAGCAGATATCCGGGTTACATGGCAATTCTTCTTTCTATCATGCTTTACGCATGCAGCAACTCCGGTCAAAAGGAGCCTGTCGACTATGTCAATCCATTCATTGGAACAGGCTTCTTTGCTCATGATTTTCCAGGTCCCGCATTACCGTTTGGCCTGGTTCATCTGAGTCCAGATATAGATACGGGCGGATGGAATTACGAATCAGGATATCATTACTCCGGGAAAACGATCATGGGATTCAGCCAACTTCATTCGAATGGCAATGGTGGGGATATACTCATAATGCCTGTGGTAGGAACCGATATAAAAACGAGACCTGGGGCAAGAACTGCGCCCGACGAGGGCTATAGGTCGAGATTCAGCCACAGTGACGAAAAGGCGTCTCCGGGGTATTACGAAGTCACGCTTAAAGATTACGGAATCAGGGCGGAGCTTACGGCAACTCGTCGGGTCGGGTTTTATAAGTTCACTTTTCCTGAAACGAAGGATGCTCATATTCTCATAGACCTGGGACATGGCGTCAGAAATCACGTGATGAAGGCACATGTAAAAATTAATGTCGACAAAAATGAAATAGAAGGGTACAGAGCCTCCACTAATGGCTCAAAGGTATATTTCGTTGCCCGGTTTAGCAAAAGGTTTCCATCGTATGGTACCTGGGATAATATTATAAACCGACGAGAATCTGATGTCGAAACAAAATTCCCTTATAAGACTGCAGAAACAGGTAAATACATAGGTGCTTTCGTTGATTATCATACAGATAAGAAGGAAGTCATCTTCGTTAAAGTCGGGATCTCCTTCGTAAGTACCGAAGGAGCAAGGGAAAACATAAACAAGGAGATTCCCGGATGGAATTTTAAAAAGGTAAAAGAAGATGCCAGGAAGGTATGGAATAACCAACTATCAAAAATTACAGTAGAAGGAGGCAGTAAAAAGCAAAAGATAATTTTTTATACAGCTCTCTATCACACTCTGCTATTTCAATATATATCTGATGACGTGGATGGAAAATATTATGGGATGGATAAAAAAATCTATAAAATGGATAGCGGTCATTTCTATCCGAAATTTCAGGCGTGGGATACGTTCCGTAGCGAGCAACCGCTAATGACGCTCATCGAGCCTGAACATGTTTCCAATATGATAAAGTCGATTATTCTGAAGTATAAGCATTTCGGCTGGTTGCCCGCCCAGCATTCAAGGAACCTATTTTCACAGGACATGATTGGCGACCATCTGGTTCCGATAATGGTCGATGCTTATATGAAAGGAATACGAGGATATAATATTAACACCGCTTATCAGGCCATGAGGGAAAAAGCACTTCATTATCCCGACAATCTGGATCCTTCTTATGGCCGGTCCGGTCTGAAATATTATAAAAGATTAGGATATATACCTTGCAATCGTGTCAAAGAATCCGTCTCTAAAACCCTGGAATATAGCTATGATGACTGGTGCATTGCCCAGATCGCCAAAGAATTGAATAAAAAGAAAGATTATGCCTTGTTTAAAAAGCGGGCACTTTATTATCGTAATCTATACGATTCATCCACCGGATTTATGAGGCCCAGGAATGCCGATGGAACGTGGCTGAAGGAATGCAATCATGCGACACCTGAAATTAAAACCGACGGGTATAATTCATATTACGGTTGTTTTGATCCTTTGTTTGTTGGCGTTAGTCCCTATCGGCATTACACCGAGTCAAATGCCTGGCAATATCTTTGGTTTGTGCCACAGGATGTTCAGGGATTGGTAAATATGATGGGGGGTAAGGATAGGTTTATAGATAGATTAGATCATTTCTTTTCTATGAGCCCGGAGATAACCGGGCCCAAATATATTGGTGTAGTCGGGACGATCGGCCAGTATGTACATGGAAATGAGCCGGATCAACAAGTGCCTTATTTATACGACTATGTAGAGGAGCCCTGGAAAACACAGAGCATGGTAAGAAAGATTATGAGCGATTTATATAATCCATATCCCGGCGGTATAGCCGGCAATGAAGATGCAGGAGCCATGTCGGCATGGTATGTGTTTAGTGCCATGGGATTTTACCCTGTCTGTCCAGGGCGGCCGTCTTACGAGATAGGAAGCCCCATTTTCAAAAAGGTTACCATCCATGTCGGAGGAGCGGACAGCCACAAGGTATTTGTAGTAAAAGCAAAGAATGCCTCTCCTGCCAATAAATACATCCAGTCTGCAACCTTAAATGGAAAGCCTCTGGACAAGGCCTGGATCAGGCATTCGGATATTACGAACGGCGGAACGATGACGTTTATCATGGGAAATGAACCCAATAAAAAATGGGCGAGTGGAATCGATGATGTTCCTCCGTCTATGACGACGGATCTAAGGCAGGGAAATTAATGATGCCTAAGAAAATTAAGTTTGCCCGGACAGGCATCTGCCTTTTCGTAGTTGTCAATATCTCCATTTGTACGGCGTATTGTGCTCAGGGAGAGAAAGACAGTCTTGATTTCTCAGACGGTGTTATCGTTGTATCCCAACACACCACCAAGCCGGAGCAGGCGGCTGTCCAGATGCTGGTTGATGAGCTAAGCTCAAGGACCGGTATTCGTCTACCCGTGATGACGAGCTGGCCGGCCGCCGCCACTCCGGTGATTGCCGTGGGAGTGGCCTCCGGGCTGCAGGATAACCGGGGCCCGTTTGCTTCTTCCCTGTTCCAGACCTCTGGGGCGGATCATCCCGAAGGGTTCCGCATCCGGACCGATGAGAAAACAAGACCGGCCCCGACGATCCTGATCCTGGGCAACGATGACCGAGGGATGCTTTTTGGGGTAGGGTATTTCCTGCGAAAAATTTGGATGTATCGACAGAAGATTCTGGTTCCTTCCGGACTGACGGCCTCTACCTATCCGAAGATCGCCCTGCGGGGACATCAGCTGGGCTACCGTCCCAAGACCAATGCCTATGACGGCTTCACCGTGAAGATGTGGGAGAGTTATATCCGGGATCTCATTGTATTCGGAACCAATTCCATCGAACTGCTCCCTCCCCATACCGATGATTCCTCCTACAGTCCGATGTTTTCCCTTCCCCAGATGCAGATGATGGTAAAGATGGACCAGATCATCCAGAAATACGGGTTAAACG
>CAZNHE010000211.1:0-3212 GCA_964572735.1 uncultured Chitinophagales bacterium
TTATCCCTGGGCCAGGTGAACCGGGCCAAGAGCTTGCCCTTCTGGTTCAGTACCCACCATTGGTAGATTTTAAAGTTCTTGACTATAGTAGAAACCCAGAGTCGGTTTTGATCGTCAATCTTAATGGAGCTCAGGGCAGGCCAGGTTTTTGGAAGCGTATTTTGATTGAGAATACTTTCCCAGTAACTGATAAGTTGCTTCTTTGTAGTTGAGGAACCCCCGAAATAAATATTTTCTGATGATAGGAAACTTTTAAGTTTTTTGTGTGTTAACTTCACTCTTGGATATGGGAAGTAAATGGCGCGCAGATACTTTCCATTCGGACTCCATTCCTTAATCAAAAAATCTCTCGACCAAGCCGAGTAAATAGAGCCATCAGATGATATAGCATCTAATGAACTCCCCGTAATAAAAGAAAAAATTGAAAACCTAATATGACCACCAACATTAGCAGTAAGCACTTTATATTTTTCTTGTTTTATAATCTGAGGCGGTCTTATTTTTAAGTTTTTATCCATGAAATAGAATTTGCTATAGAAGGTATTATCAGATTGAGGATTCGGCTTAATTACTGCTGGTCCAAACCTCACAATATAGTTGCCACCAGCAATGGGATATATGATGTGTATACTGTAGCGCGTAAGCCCCGGGATCTTGTTTCGATTGGAGATATTCAGGTTTATGATGTTTACTAACTTGAGAGAATCGAGGGAAAAGATATTCATTCTAAACAATATGGGATCATAAACATATAAGCGGCTATCAATAATATTAGGCTCCGCAATAAATTCGAACTCTTCCGGTCCCCGCCCTTTCCTGCCAATATGAGTCAAATACGTCCCATCGGATTCAAAAAGATCGATAGTGCGCTGCCGTGAGGCGACGATATAAACACGCCCAAAATCGTCGACGGCAACTCCCCCGACTCTCCCGATCAATACACTTTTCGTACTGCCGAAGCTGATCTCTCTTTTAAATTTAATGTCATATTTAGGTTTAACATTGGTTGGGAGTATTATCAAGTTTTTCAATTTCTGTACGGGTGCAGGAATTCCACTAGTTTTGCGACTGGAACAACTATATAAAAAAAGAGGCAGTAATATTAGAATCGCTTTTTTTTCATGAAATTCATATATGCATGAATGTTGGGTGGAATTCGGACAATTCCACCCAACATTATCTTATTGGTTAACAACATTGGTCACATATTCCAAAAGTTGCATTGTAAAGGCCCTGCACCTGCAATTGGCTACATATATACATTGGATTTCCAATAATACATGTGCCATCTGGTACGCAGGCTGATGTGACATCCGGATTACTATAACAAATTACACAATTGCAATCACCGCACCCGCCGGGGCCATACCCGGCTATGATCTCTTTCATTTCGGCACGGGTTAAGGTTCTTCCCATTTCTGCAAAATTGAGTTTTCTGATTTTTGGTTTCATCTTTTTACCCCGTTTTGAGTTTATTGTTACTCCCGTAAATCGGGATGATTTTTTCTGGATTGATCCACAGATGTCGGAAACCGGCCCGTGAGACGGTACCGATGCCGGGGAAATAGTTACAGATTTTCATCCTTATGAGAGATATAACCAAAGAATAAGGTTGTCAATCCCCCTGAGGATGATTCTTCGTTAGAAATGGTCTTTTTAACCAACTTTCCAAAAGTTTCGAACTTTTGGAAAGTTTGATCGGGCAGGTTTCACTTCATCCTAATCCGGTACCTCACAATCTGCTCCATCCCCGTTTTCTTATTCGTTTCTCTCGTATAAAGATATCCGTTTTTAATCACCTCAATGGGTTTGTCTCTAGGCCAGGTGAACCGGGCGAGCAGCTTTCCCTGGTCGGTGAGTACCCACCATTGATAGACTTTCTGATTCTTAACAATGGTGGAGATCCAGAGCCGGTTCTGGTCGTCGATTTTCATAGCATTCAGAGCGGGCCAGGTTTTGGGAAGTTCATTTTGCCTGAGGATTCTTTGGAATTCTTTGTTACTCAGGCCATTTAGGGCATCCTTCTCAGTCATCTTGACTCTTTTATCTGAATAGTAGAAGGAACGTAAGTATTTGCCATTTTTGTCTCTTATTTCAATCAGGAAGTTTTGCGACCATGCCGAAAAGATATTCCCCTCATTCGAAAAAGCAATCAATGGTTTTCCCATAAATGGGAATGGTGCGCCCTGGACACGGCCATTGATAAGACCCGTTAACCGTATATTGTCTCTTTGCTTATAAACCTGATCAGGCAACAGTCTCCCTTGATTGTTCATAAGGTAATATAGCCGATGAAAATCGTCTATTTTTTGTCCGGCGACTTTGGGAGGTTTCGTGTTCAATTGTGCAAAACACACCAGAAAGCTACCGTTATTTCTGAAAAAGATTTGACGGATATAGAAACCTGCTAGCTTTTGAATCCTGTTGCGACTTATAGGGTCCAGATTTATAGTATGGATTACCTTAAGGGAATCCAGAGAAAAAATAACGATTCTAAGCAAAGTAGGATCATAGATATAAAGCTGATTGGAAAAAATTTTCGGTGAAAGGGCGAAACCAAATTCGCCCGGTCCTCGGCCTTTTCTTCCAATATGCGTCAGGTAACGACCGTTAGGTTCATAAACATGAATAGTGTGTTGTTGAGAATCTACGATAAAAACCCGACCCGAGTCATCTACAGCAATTCCTCCAATTCTCCCTATCAATGCGCTTTTGGTATTACCATAACTGGCCTTCATTTTAAAGTTGATTGTATAATCAGGTTGTTCATTTCCTGGATACACTGTAAGATTAGTCAACTCCTGTAAGTCCTTAGGGAGTTTTTCGTCGCTTTTTGTCGAACAACCCCAAAATAGCAGGATGGACAACAAAATTAGAGCGCTCTTTTTATGCATCGAAGTTTGCGTTTATGACTTATAAAGAAAAGAGTAGTAAAGAGAATTTTGAAAATTCTCTTTACTACTACAGTTGTCATTGATCTTGGACTCAGGTCAAATCAATTAACAATATGCATCGCAAAAACTAGCAGATCCCCAGCTCGCTGATACTAAGGTACCTCCCCCGAAATAACAGTGGGAGGCAGGAGGTTGACTATCAAATACATGACATAAATCAGATGGCATATACACACACAATCCAATTTGTGCAACTGCCCCCACCGCCCGGGCCATACCCCGCTATGATCTCTTTCATTTCCGCACGGGTTAAGGTTC
>CAZNHE010000212.1:0-3209 GCA_964572735.1 uncultured Chitinophagales bacterium
CTTTAATTGGTATTGTACCTCCTCTCCGGATCTGCGACTTCTGTTAACGAAATAAAAGAAATCTCTGAACGTGGCTACAGGTGTTGCAATGTGAAATAACTTTTGCAGTTCAAACCCCTGATGCCGGGGAACCAGGGTATAATTATAGGTATCCAGCTTAACTTTTTTACCACGGTCCCTGTGTGCCAGGGCAAACGCATATTGGAACATTTGATTGCCTAACCCGCCGGCTATCTTTACTACTACCATATCTTCAATCATAAATTATATTATTTGTCGTGAGGAAGCTCATGGTGGTTTTGAAACTCATACGTAGATTCGCGTTGGGCTTATATGGAACGTGTCCGGGATTGTTTTCATCCGGGTTTGTTTGCAAGCTCTCTTAAAACGCACCATATGATAGAGCATTACTTCGAATCTGTTTTTGTACGTCAGTATTCCTTTTTTCCATGTTAATCTGCCCGGATACCCTTCGATAACATGGAAATCAAAATACGCCCGGATGTAGTTTTCTTTATCCAGTCTTTTGACTACACGGGTCATGCTTTCAATTTCACTGTGAATATATTGATAAGAAATTCCATCTAAGGATTCTGAGAATCTGAAATTGACCTCGTCAAAGTTGTAATAATCTGGACTGGTAAATACCTTTTTATAGTCCTTACTGCATCTGAATAACTCATTCATCTTGGGGTGATTTTTAAACAGAGTGAAATATCCGGCTAACACATCATGTCTTACGTTTACCAAATCATGATTATTCAGTGTTTCATTTGTGATAAATTTCCGAATATTACCAAAAATTACATCAATATCCCCATGTCCCCAGAAATCATACCCTTTAATAAGTTCTGGAAAAATAAATCCATAAGCAGGTTTAAAATCACATAGTTTATAGGGAGACTCTATTTGAACGTTTAGACCAAGTCTTCGACCTATCATTCTTTTTATTTTTCCCCAAGGCATGTTTATAATAGAAACATTTGCTGGAAGCTCATGCTTATAATGATTATCAGTAATGATGATGAAATCTACCGACAGATTATACATGCATGAATGAAGAAAATATGGGAAATACCAGGGGAATTTCCCATAATAGCAAATCAATAGTAATATTTTATTTTCATGACCCATTCGAAACTTCAACAATAAATTCTTGTTTTAGTTATAGGGAATATATTGGTAATTTTGCCTACTTATTTTGGTTTATATATGTTTTTGGAACATATAAATGGTATAATAATATTTCAAATATATTGTCATGACATAATTTCCCGTTCACCCATTTTAATTTTCCGGGTACTCCATCAGTAACATTATGCCCAAAATAGGCTTTGATCTCATCCGATTTTTGTGTATTACGACTACGTTTGTAGGTATCGTTTTTGAATATGTTTCATCATCTGAGATGATATAAAAACAAACCATTAGATTGTATTTGCAGGAGTGCGTAAAGTAGTCGAAACGCCAGGGTAGTTTTCCCAAGTAGAAAATCAAAACGATGATACTTTTCCGTTCTTTCAGATATTGAATATATTTCATTATTGATTCGTATTTTTCATTTCTGATGGTTCATCTTATTTGGGAATAACTAAGAATATGTATCGTTAGGAGCAACGAAGAAAGTTTCTTTTTATAAAGGGATGTATTTTGTATGATTATTATCTGCTTTTTTTACATTATTTCATTTCAATTTTATATCGTACGATTTTCTGCATTTTGGTCTCCTGGTTAGTTTCAATAGCGTAAGCATATCCGTCTTTTACTGCTTTGATAACGCGGTTGTCCGGCCATGTAAATTTAGCAATCAACTCACCGGTATCTTTCAGCACCAACCATTCGCGCACTCCTTTCTTATGTACAATGACAGATACCCACAGTCGGTCGTGATCATCAACAATCATGGAGTATATGACTGGCCAGGTTTTCGGTAACTTGGCGTGCTCAACTACAAAGCGATTCCAGTCATTTTTGCTAATCAGGGAAAGGAGCTCTTTTCTGTGGATGACTTTCTTCTGGAATGGATAATAAAAAGCTCGTATATAGTTTCCGTCTGCTCCATAGACTTTGATTAGAAAGTTATCCGTCCAGGTTATATAGATATGATTGTTATTGGAAATTGCGATGATCGTTCTGCCGAGGAAGGGCAATGGTCTAATATTAGAACTTACACGCCCTCCGAATTGGGCGAGAAGTATTTCTTCGTTTTTTTTAATTTGAAAAAATTCACCGGAAATAATCTTGCTCTTCTTGTTCATGAAATAAAACTTAACCGGCCGGTCCTTCCCAATATTAAAAGTTGGGCTTCCCAGTCTCTCATCCTGTATATGTTTTGTAAACCCTACCAGAAAGGTCCCATTGCTTCTGAGCAATAACATTGATCTACCCCACCCATTAATTCCGCCCACTTCTTTCTTATTAACTGCCTGTCGGTCATTTACTGTATTAATAACTCTCAGTGAATCCAGCGAATATATGGTTGTTCTGAGATTCAAAAAATCAGGTATATATAGTTTGCCTGAAATGATTCTCATATCTGCTATGCTAAGAAATTCTCCCGGACCTCTGCCTTTCCTTCCTAAACTTTTGAGGTATTTCCCATCTGAATTAAATACATGAATTTTCATAACTTTGTCATCAGCAATGTAAACTCGCCCGGCATTGTCTATTTGAATACCGGCAAGCCAACTGTAGAATGCAACCGTTTCTTTATACCAACCTATTGAATATTTTTTTGGAGCAACAAAAGTAACTCCCCGGACCAACTTGATAGAAGTGGCCGGCTCTTTATCCAGTGAGTATACTGACAGTTTTTTAATCCCTTTGAGATTTGCCGGCAGCTCTTTATGTCGAGTCGAGCATCCGAACAATAGAAGTCCACAAAGAACAAAAACTTTCTTCATAAATGGATGTAGAACTATAATTTGGAGGGGATCAAATCCCCTCCAGAAGATTATATTATTACTGATTGGTAGTATTATCTGTTTATTAAAACAAACGCGTTGCTTTATTCATTGATAAACTTCAACAACTGCTACCGCAATCTCCCCAGGAACATCCTGAGGGGGGAGTTGTACCATCAAATGATTTACATCTCTCGTACGGGTAAACGGAACAAATCCAGCAATTGGTAGAGCCATTGCCACCGCCGCTACCGGCCATAATCTGTCTCATTTCTTGCCGGGTTAAAAGGGTCGAGGCGTCATTCA
>CAZNHE010000213.1:0-3188 GCA_964572735.1 uncultured Chitinophagales bacterium
TAGTCTGCGGAGGGTTTCGTGAGATGACATATTGAGTCACCGCCGCAGTTTTCCACGAGATACTTTAAGTTCATATTTGAACTCCTGATTTAAAGAAAAATCTCATTTAATGCGCTACTTGGAAGCGTTTAATGAGTTTCGCGGAATTCTTAAGTCTGTTTGTGTGACTCTCGACATCTTGCGTCAACACGACATTAGGTCTGACCGTGCCCCACCCCTACTCGACTTCCTGTGGCACCTCCCCCCGGGTAGAGGAACATGCATCGCCTTCCACAACCCCGTTATCGACTCCACCAACGGGTGCTCCGAGACCAAGCTGAACTAGAGCACGCCGATACAATATCGACATGCGGTCTGCCGGGATATGAGCCTCGTCCAATGGGTTCAAGGGCAAGTCTTTGGGATACTGGCTCTCGACAAGCGGCCTATCCTCACCATTTACTGCAAGGGACTCGGCTGTCAAGCGCTCAACGTCCGGGCGATCTGAATTGTCTGTGCGCATCTGAAATACCTTGGTCTCATGGGAAGATACCGGGCACGCCGTATCAGCAAAATACTGCCTATAGTCACTATCATCCGGTGAAACCTCGATTATCGTGGAAAATGGCAATGTCACACGATAACGGTAAGTGACCCTGCGTGCACCTGGTGCCTTGACGTCAGAAAACCTGTTTCTAGGTTCGATGTTCGAAATTGCAAACGTAAATCCACCCTGAGTCTTGGCCACGCGGTAGGATGCTACTGAGTCATCTCGATCGCCACCGAATGTGGAAACGTGGACCCATGGGAAATGTGCAACATCGTTGAAGTTCTCAATATGACGAGCTGCCGAGGTATGCCACTCTTCGGTAGTGTACGCAACCCTCGTCGCCGCAACATCAAGCTCAGGCCAATTTGGGGGCGCAAGCCGTGGCTCATCAGACAAGCATGCGAATAGGATGCCCATTTGCTCCACCGAATTCACAACCTGAAGGCGCAACCCTGGCGGTACCGGCACCTTCGGGTCACGAACAGACGGGATTCGGGTACAGAGACCATCGCAGTTAAAGCATAGCCCATGCATCGGACACACCAACGTATCACCGTTAAGCCATCCTTTACTTAACTGTGTCCCTCGATGTGGACAGATATCCCTAGCAACTGTTACACCCGCAGTGGTGCGAAATACTACAAGGTCAACATCCAGCAAGCGAACTCCGACTGGCTTATCCCTTATATCGCGCAAGAACGCAATGGGATGCCAGAACGATGCAAGTATGCGCCAATCACTGGGTCTGAAGCTGCAGTGTTCCGGGACACCATCCTTAACTCTCAAAGAATCAATTGATCCAAACATTATTGTACTCCTGATTTTTCCTGAACTTCTAGCCTGGGAGGGGTTGCCATATTGCTACACGTGCATAAGGGTCCACAGAAATATATTCTATTCTGTTAGATAGGGCTTGTTTACACCGTGGCAATCTATTGGTGATATGCAATAGCACGCGATACACATGTGTGCAACAACATGTCAGAAAAACTATGTAATACATTTGGCAGAAATTTCGTCATGTCAATCCAATCTGGCGCCCATCCATTCTCTCGGTAGCTGCGCCTCAAAAAAGGTAATCATATTTCGTGTTCGTGCGAATGTGATGGAGATTTTTTTTCAAGCCACAGTTCCGTCACATATGGCATGCAATTCACTCAGCTACTAAATGACTACTCTCGCAAGCAACGATTTTTCGCTGTTGCCAAGATCTGCAATGGCTTCCGGAGCCAAACGGGCGCGCCTTCGAATCAACGTCTTCCCAACCATGAATGCACGCGCCGAGTTAATGGCATCGACCGCAATGACGACACCATCACGCAAGTAGAATACGGAAAACGGACCATCCCCGGGACTACCACGCAAGACGATATTGTCGAATCCACTGGAGATGCCGGCGATCTGGAGCAGCGTGTCATATTGTTCAGACCAAAACCAGGGGACCGTATCGTAGGCAACGCTGGCACCTGCTATTGCCTTGGCTGTCGCTGCCGATTGGTCAACTGCGTTCTGTACACACTCCAGTCGCAAATCCGTCCCGTAAAGAGGGCTCGGGTGCCGCGTACAGTCGCCCATTGCGAAAATTGACTCGATATTGGTCCGTGTGTACTCGTCAACGACAATGCCGTCGTCGACGTGAATCCCGCAACCTTCCGCCAGGCTTGTCTCCGGGCAAACGCCGACACCTACGACAACGACGTCGCATGGCACATTGCCAACCGAGGTGGCTACCGCTTGCACCGTGTCGCTTCCGACAAAGCCCTCGACTCGAACGCCTGTACGTACGTCGACCCCATGCCCGGCATGCAGGCGTTCCAGAAATTGGGCAACAGGAGCCGCTACCACACGACTCATTACGCGGTCGGCAAATTCCAGCACCGTCACGGCCATACCGAGTTGCCTGGCCACGGCCGCGACCTCCATCCCGATATAACCACCCCCCACGACAACGAGGTGCCCACCTTTCTTGAGGTCGCCGTGCAGGCACAAGGCGTCATCAATTGATCGAAGGTAATGAATTCCTTTCAGGTCGGCCCCAGGCACATCCGGTTTTCTTGATCTCGCACCCGTCGCAAAAACGAGATAGTCGTAATCAAGCTGGTCACCGGTAGACAGCGCCACCGTGCTTGCCCGCGTGTCCACGTCGACTGCCCGGGTGCCCAGCCTGAGCTCGATATCAAGCTCTCGGTAAGCTTGGTCACCGTAAAGGAATATCTCGTCTACCGGTACCTCGCCGGCCAGCAACTTCTTTGACAGCGGTGGGTGTTGATACGGCGGATAGTTCTGCTCGCCCACAATGACAACGTCGCCATCCCAGCCCTGTTGCCTGAGTTCATGTCCGAAATTGCCTGCCGCATGCCCTGCACCAATGACGACCGTCCGCATAGCGCCAACTCCTGGATCTCGATCTACTGTGTCCTGATCAAATTGCCATCGTTCGGCTGCCATCCGAGATACGCCGTGTCTCCCGGTGCGAGGGCAGGAACGGTGCTCCCATCCGGGGCCGTCACGACGAACTCCGTCGCGCCCCTCTTGAAAATAAAGCGGTGTGACGAGCCCAGGAAGGTCCTCGATACGAGGGTGGCCTCGAATGAATTGGGCATCCCACCCATGGGATCGGTAATCTTGAGCCGCTCCGGGCGCACCGAGACCGCACACT
>CAZNHE010000214.1:0-3151 GCA_964572735.1 uncultured Chitinophagales bacterium
GTAAGAAAGCCGGCGTACCGGATAATCATAAACATGAAGTTGCTTTTCAGGGATGCCCATAATTTCCATAGCATGATAGAATTCATCTTTCAGGGTTCCTTTGGGAGTGCCCGGCGGAAGCGATTCATCAGCGGTCGAAAAGACGGCAACATGAAGAGTTATGCCTTCTTCCAAAAAACGAGCCATGGAGCCGCCGCAACCTAGTTCTGCATCATCGGTATGCGGAGCCAGAATCAAGGCGTTGCTAACATTCATCATGATTTATCTTGTTATCAATTCCCTTTGAATAAATTTGAGTTGTTTTCATTCATATACAATACTATATATAATACGTCATCCTTCAATTTCCTCGGTCTGAAGTTTTCATTGTCCAGGAACAAGAATAGGAGACAAAAATAAAGAATCAAAGTGCCTGTTTATTCCATAACTGTTATTCAGTAACCCGACGATGGGAGAATTTACAGATTCGCTGTATCTTCGCCATTTAAAAATGGTTATCATGATAATACGAAAAAGAGGTGATTAGGAAATGCAACAGGCTAAGATCATGTGCGTGGCAGGCGCCAGGCCCAATTTTATGAAAATCGGGCCTATTATGAGAGCCCTGAAAAAAGATCCCTCCTTTTTCGATCCCATCCTTGTACATACCGGCCAGCATTACGATTATAAAATGTCCCAGGTCTTCTTTGATGAACTGCAAATTGATCCGCCGGACATCTTCCTGAATGTAGGATCGGGCACTCACGCCGAACAGACGGCCAGAATCATGACTTCCTTTGAGGGAGTGGTTACGGAACAACAACCGGATCTGGTGCTTGTTGTCGGCGATGTCAACTCGACGGCGGCCTGTGCCATGGTGGCTAAAAAGGGTCACGTTCAGCTCGCACACGTCGAGGCGGGGCTGCGCTCATTCGATCGCGATATGCCCGAGGAGATCAACCGCCTGGTTACCGATTCCATCTCCGATATCCTGTACACCACCAGCCGCGATGCCGATGAACAACTGCTGAAGGAAGGGCATCCCCAGAAAGAAATTCAGTTTGTCGGAAATTGTATGATCGACACTTTGCTCGCTCTTCAGACGCAGGTGGACCGATCGACGATCAAAGAGAAATTGAATGTGGAACGTGGGAAATATGCCCTGATGACCCTTCATCGCCCAAGCAACGTAGATGACCCCGAAGTGCTGGGCGATATTCTGGATGCCCTGTCGTACCTGGATGAGCACATGCCCATTGTGTGTCCGATGCACCCCCGCACCCGTAAAAACATCAAAGAATTCGGATTTCAGGACCGGTTTGAGTCGATGCAACAGTTTATTGACATCGAACCTCTGGGATACCTGGATTTCGTCAACCTGATGAAGAATTCCGTCATGGTTATTACCGATTCGGGCGGACTTCAGGAAGAAAGCACCGTTTTAGGCATCCCCTGTCTCACCCTGCGGGAAAACACAGAGCGTCCGATCACGATCACGGAAGGAACCAACAGGCTGGTTGGCGTGAGGAAAAATGATATCATTACCAGCATTCGATCCGTACTGGAAGGTAAAGTCAAAAAGGGTGCCATTCCCGAATATTGGGACGGAAAAGCAGCGGAACGGATAGCGGAACATTTGAAGGAGTTTTTCGGGAGGAACTGAATCGTATAACATCTTTTACTGCGAGGGTAATATGTGGAGAGTAAAGCTGGTTATCGGGATCGTTGCACTTGCTATGGCGGTTGGCGCGTGTCAGCCTTCCAACCCCGATATTGCGATGCAATTCAAGCGTGATGCTGACCATTCAGGTGTGTTTGACGGTCGCGAAATATCTGCACACCCATCTGTGAAATGGGCCTTCAAGACCGGTGGACGTATCTTTTCTTCTCCGGTCGTTTGTCAGGATGTACTTTATATCGGCAGTGACGACAGTTGCCTGTATGCTGTCGATGCTGAGAACGGAAGCCTCAAATGGAAGTTCATGACGGGTGGCCGTATTCGTTCCACACCTGCCTTGTACCACGACACTGTTTTCTTTTTAAGTTACGACGGCAAATTTTACGCACTCGATGCGGCTTCCGGCACAAAAAGATGGACTTTCGAAACGGGTGGGGAACATCCTTTTCGGGCACCGGGAATCCATGGATTATTACCTGCTGACCGGATGATTTCCGACGATTGGGATGTCTGGCTTTCATCTCCCACTATAGCAAACGGGCGCGTTTATTTTGGCAGCAGCGACGGAAACATTTATGCGCTGGATGCCAGAGACGGTCGTGAATTATGGCATTTTAAAACGGGCAACGTGGTTCACGATAGTCCTGCGGTGAGTGGAGGTATGGTGTTCGTTGGAAGCTGGGATCGGAACATGTACGCATTGGATGCCTCCACAGGTAAGGAGAAATGGCGTTTCACCACAGGCAGCGACACCGTTTACTACAATCAGACCGGGATTCAGGGATCGCCGCTGGTTGTCGACAGTTTGTTGTATTTTGGCTGTCGTGATGCCCATGTCTACTGCCTGAACAAGTTCACCGGCAGGATGCTCTGGAGCTATAACACAAAGGGTTCCTGGGTGATTGTCACACCGACCTTATATAAAGGCATATTATTTGCCGTAACCTCCGACAGCCATCGGCTGCTGGTGATGGATCCGTTTTCAGGGAAAGTGTTGTCTGAAAATGATACGAAAATCTATGTTTTCGGGTCTCCGGTTACAGATCACGGCGTGATCTATGTGCCGACTTTCGGCGGGTCATTGTTAGCTTTTAGCGCAGATTCCACCCGGCTTTTATGGAACTGGCAGACAAAAGCGGCCCGGATAGATCGCCGGAACGCCCTGACTCCCGACAGGCATACAACTCCCGGCATCTTTTTCAGCCGTAATGCCTCCGATGCCCCCGCTGCAATGAATCGAATTTATTCAGCAGGCTCCATCCTCTCAACACCCTGGATTGAAGACGGAACCATTTATTTTGGAAGTACGGACAGTATGGTTTATGCTTTGGAATGAACGGATTGGGTAATTTACTATGTAACAGCTTTCTTTTAGCCCGTTTATGAATCTCAGGAGGAAGTTTTTTGACATATCCTCTATTCAATACAATTTTGGCTTGACGGCTTTAAAAGAACGAATCATATTGAATTTTGTTACGTATCGCAGTACAATTA
>CAZNHE010000215.1:0-3140 GCA_964572735.1 uncultured Chitinophagales bacterium
TGCGAGGAACGCAGCGAAGCAAGTGACGCGGCAATCTCGTAAAGGGCAACAGGGGGGCCCTCTGAAAAGCTCCGTTGCCAGGATAGGGAGATCGCCACGCCTTGCTCCGCCGTAGCGTAGCAGGGCTCAATGCAAAATATTGCTACGCGAAGGCGCAGGCGCCCCTCCGGGGATTCCTCGCGATGACATTGAGGGGGACAGCGAATGTTGCTTTTGAATGCGCCTGTGCTGTCGGACAGGCTGTCCGACCTACGTTACTTCATGATCATCATTTTCTTGGTGTAACTGTTTTGTCCGGCGGTTAGCCGGTAAATGTATACTCCGCTCGAGAGATTGGATCCGTTAAAAATAATGCTGTGTTCTCCTGCGGAGAGAGCTTGATTGTCCACGGGCATGGAAACCAGGCGGCCCAGGATGTCAAATATTTGCATGGTCACCACTGAGGCTTTATTCAGAGTAAATCCAATATTAGTGGTTGGATTAAAAGGATTGGGGTAATTTTGTCCCAACTCAATCTTCCTGGGAAGATTGCTGCCGGAGCTTCCTTCAATGGGCGTGGCGCCATCGTCTTGTATCTTTGCCAGGGATGATGCAATAGTATAAGTAACCGAGGCTTGTTTTGGCAGGGGCACCGCCTTCCCGCCGCTGTGAAGCAGGTCAATCATAATATTCTGAGTGGTGGCATGAACCTGATAATTAATCTCCCTGGGAACAGATAATTTTGCGGATTGTGGATGTTCAAAGGTAATATTGACCACGCCGCCAAAGCGTCTCAGCTGAATCGCGACGACTCCCCTGGTCAGTGATGTGGACGCAGGAACCGCCTTGCCATTGACCTGGAACAGGACGGCGGTCCGGCCGGACTGATTGCCGCCGTTCTGCAGGTACACGGGGATCATCTCCCAAAGTTCTTTTGCCTTATCCTGCCCGTCGGAGGTAAGTTTACTGGTGATCGTCAGCCCTGCAGGGCTAAGCTCAAATGTGCGCCGGTAGTGCACCTTGCCCTGTATGGCTCCGTTCGGTGCGGTTCGCCCGCCATCCGTATTCGAACTGATCTGCCCTTCGGCAATCACCACAGCCTGCGTGCTGTCGGCACTAACCCGGGCAACAGCCCTGGGAAACCGGTTGCGGGCCGAGCTGAACGGTTTACCATCGCCGTTCACTCCGCTGATGGCATTGTCCCCCCATTGTGTCCAGTTACCCCAGGTATCGTGTAGATCAGGGTTTTGGTAGCCGGCAGCGATCCCATTTATTACCGTACCGGTTCCCGGAGTCCAGAAAGTGGACAATGCTCCCCCGCCCAGACCTGACAGGCTTCCGGTGGCCTTCCCCCAATTGGACAATCGGGCCGTATGAATGATGGCGCCATACCCTCCAAGCTTTGCAACTACAAAAGCACAACTATCCGGATGAGAGGTATTGTTAGAGAAAACCTTGATGAAACCTGCCTTTCTCTGCCAGGGAGATAACAATAAGGGAGAATTGGTCTTTTTCAGGGAGATAATCTTCTTGTAGAAGCCATCTCTGTAGCCATCGCATATGAAAATTTGCGCATTCCCGTTGATCCAATGCTGGTTGTGATCCGGTTTCCATATCAGAGGGACGTAAGATGATTTAAGAAGGCTGGTGAAGGGAGCCGGTGCCGCCCTTCTGTAGCCGCTGAATCCATGAATCAGAATGCCGGGAATGCCTAAACGGGCGGCGGCTGATTCCATATAACTCTTATCCGGAATTATTTCCCATCCATAGTTTCTGTTCACTCCATTCCCTTCCAATAAATACAAGGCCTTGTCGGTGACCATCCCATCAGCCACATCGCGCAGATAGTCGTTCCACTGGTCGGAAGATACCGGTCCGGAAGTAGCTGTACTAAAATGAGAGGGGCCATTCCAATATCCATCCGGATCAGGCACGGTAAGATAGCTTTTCAGGGTGATCATCTTCCGGATGACATCGATTACCGGCTGATAATCCGAAATCATCCCGACCCAGGTGTAGAAATAAAGAGCGAGGCCGTTATAAGTCGCATCAAACGCATCCCCATGTCCCATGTATCCGGCATTATAGAACCAGCGTTTGATATCGCGATCGGTGTAGGCTTTGGCCGCCGCTATATCCCCAGGATCCCCGGTCGCTTTTGCCATATACCACATCCCGACAAGAGCAAAGGAATCCATATCAGCAAAAATCCCGGTTGGTCCCCATGTGATAATTTTGGCTCTCATCTCCCGCATACCTTCCAGATAGGCGGCGCGAACATTGGCAGGCAGGACATCCTGACCCACAAAAAAGGGATAGGCATACATAATCAGGTTAGCGCCGGCGAAATCGGAACGTTGAAATGATTTATGCCCATCTTCCTGGTACTGAGTCAGCATCATCATATCGACCATGGCCGGGATCAGGGCACGCAGTTTTACAGCCCGGCTGTTGTAATAGGGATTGCCGGGATAATCAAAACCGGCCCAGAACGCCGCTGACAAGACCGAATACTTTCCCCTGCCGATGGCCATATGGATCTGACCGTCTCCGGGTTGGATAGAGGACAATAAGAAATACCTCGAATCCATTTGGATTTCCTTATCATCAGGCAGGTCTCTGAATGCCAGCCACCATTTATATAATTCTTCATCAGAAGCTGCCCATGCCGGATTCCAGGATAAATGTTTGAGGGGAACATCAAAATCACCGGTTTTCAGGCTCGCCATATAATTGCGAAGCGTCACCTCCCAGGGATGATTCTGGGGTAATTGGGCAAATGCTGAAACGGAGCTAAAAAGAACGAATGCAACAGTAATTATTTTTTTCATGTACTCCCGCCATTTCACAACTTTAGTTACCATTCGCTGATAAAAGATAAACCCACGCCAAAGAAAGCCTGGCAAGTTCCTCGGGCACCGGACATTAGGATCGTTTTTGATTGAGCCAGAAAGGAACTTATAATCAGGAATTTAAGATTATAATTCCCATACCTGTCTTCGGCGATTATCGGGCGCCCATTTCGGCGCATAACTGCCCCTGCCGTAAATATTGAACCTTTTTTCTCTCCGAAAAACGGCGCTGTCAGGCTTATTCTTTGGCGGGCAATACAGAAGGTGTCATTGCGAGGAACGCAGCGAAGCAAGTGACGTGGCAATCTC
>CAZNHE010000216.1:0-3115 GCA_964572735.1 uncultured Chitinophagales bacterium
AGGAACATGGAAGTGATTTAGCAACGGAGACACACTTTGAAAAGTTGTATTTATGACAAAAACCCGCAAGGTTTCAAAAACCTTGCGGGTTTGAGGTTCTAAAGAGGGAAGGCATGTTGACAAGTATGTAAAGCTACAGATGGTACGGCAGCATTGTCCGGAGTAAAAGCGACAAGGAAAAGAACATGGTACAATCTCTTCTTGCATAAGGGGAAAATCTATCTCTTAATTCAGTACTAGGTCCATAAAAGTCCTTATTCTAACTTGATTTTTACGATTTCGAGGATTAATCTGCATAGTAACGGTTAGCCAAGGGGGGAAAACCACTTTAGCTGACTGTTAAATGTGAAATAGCTATTTTCACTTCGGAACAAAAAGGAGGCTTTGGAAATGAACACGAAAAAAGTTTTCACAGTGTTATTTCTTACTGTTGCCCTTTTAGGGTGTGACAAGCAATCAACTAATTCTTTGAGTCCCTCGATTCTGGAGGGCACAGTGAAACACCTTCCGGGTGGTGGAACAGTAGAAGATCATTTTGAAATGCCTGGCTTCGTTTTGACTGAGTATCAGTGGATCACTCCGCCACCGGATTCGACCCATGGACTCATATATCTTATTGGGAAGGTCGACACCTCCTATATAAATAAAGATGTTCGAGTGGCCGGGAAAGTAATATCATCTACGCTTTATGGCACCTTAGTCATAGATGTAGATACATTGAATGTTATCAACTGACTTTCGGAATAGAAGTTTTCTATAGGTAGGGACTATGGTACTATACGTTACATGGCAAGCGGAAAATGGTATTGATACGTGTGAAGGTTTTTTTTCGTGAGGAAGAGTTTCGTGTTTAAAGCGAGAGATTTCCTGCTAGTAGAAAAAACGAACATCGATCTTTTATCGCTGTCTAATAATTGAGTTAAGGAGGGCAATATGAACGAATCGGTAAATTTCAATCATAAGTTAGAAACAATTATTTCCTTTTTTGTAATAGTTGCTTTCATCATATTTCCACTCCAGGCTCAGGGCCAGAATGTGGATTCACTGGTAGATGTGATGAATCTTCCCACCAATTGGAGGCGATTAATAATGCGAAGAAACATCTTCCACGGCGTTTCTCAAAAATTGATATGAAGATGTTGGGTGTAATCACTCAAATGAATGATCATGAAATAAGCCGCACGAACATTGCAAATCAACGGGTGCATGATCGTTTTTCAACCCCGCTTGTCAGTGTGAATAATCAGGGTAATATTCATGCTGTGATACAGGTAAAACGGTTAAACAGCGATGTCATTGGCAACCTAAAAGTCCTTGGAATAAAGATAGAATATACGAACCGGGATTTTAAACTGATCACCTCTTGGATTCCTTTTGATGTGGTTGAATCGCTTACGAAGGACAACAACATTTTGAATATCTCTAACACAGGAAAACCTTATGTAAAAACCGGTACGTTTGTTACAAATCTAATCACGCTATGATAGGAACATGGAAGTGATTTAGCAACGGAGACACACTTTGAAAAGTTGTATTTATGCCAAAAACCCGCAAGGTTTTTAAAACCTTGCGGGTTTTTCAGCGTAAAGGGAAAGCCTATCGCTTAATTTAGCGTAAGGCCCATAAAAATCCTTATTCTAACTTGACCTTTACAATTCTCTGAATGACATTGCTTTTCATGCGAGAGACAACCGGAGTATAGCTGATTGCCCCTCCGAGGGAATACATAAAAGGACATGAACACTGCTTTTCTCCTGGCTAAAAAAGATGGCCGGCTTGCCGGGAGAGAAGAAAACACCCCGGTAAGAAGCTTCTTATCCCCTAACATATGTACGCTACCTGTGGATGATCCTGCCCCGATCCATCGGGTGCTGCCAATACGAATGTTATAATCGGAGGCTGTTATGAAACGATTATCTGTTTGTGCTATTTTACTTGCCATCATTGGCTTAGCAACAGGGTGCGATATTTTTGGTACCGGCGATCCCCCGGAAACCAGAAGTCTGGGATTGCAAAAGTTCGGCATTTCGGGTATTTATGCGAATGGAGATTATGTGATTACCAGTCCCTCATCTAAGGGTTCATATAATTATATTTTTCGTTCCGTTAACAACGGATCAAATTGGACTTGTGTAGATAGTCTCAATGTTATGGTTCCTTTTCCTCCCCTTGGCCTTTCTAATTCTCATACTGTCAATTTTGACCATGTTACGTTTATTTCTAATGGCACCAGTCTTTTTGCTGGTATCGGGGGATGGCAGAGTGCAGGACTTTATGTTTCTACGGATAATGGGAAAACCTGGATGGAAAAGGATTCCAATTTTGTCGAAAGTATTAATTGTTTTGCCAGAATTGATGAAACAATCTTTGCCGGCACGAACCACGGTGTTTTCATGACCATGAACAACGGGATTAGTTGGATGGCGGATACTTCGGGGATGCCTTATCCGGTTGTGGGACTTACCGCTAGTGGGGGGACCCTCTTTGTAGCAAGTACTAATAATGGTGTCTTCCGCTCTACAAATAATGGTAGGAGTTGGAATAAGGTTTATACGGACAACTTTGGGGTTGAAGGCGGTCTGGTAACAGTTGGGAAGGATGTACTCGTCGGAGCATCTGTAGGTACGGGAACTGCCGGCGGCGTATTAACTCCCTTGATATGGGTCAAAGCTGGGAGCATTCGAACAATGGATTAATCAATCACAATGTTCTTGCACTTTGCGTAAACGGCTCAGAGCTTTTTGCAGGGACAACGAGCGGGGTCTATTTTTCTATGAATGAAGGAGCCGATTGGTCATTTCTTTCGAGTAAGGCCCCGACTGATTCGGTGGTAGTAGTTTCTCTTGCTGCCAATGATTCCTATCTGTTCGCGGGAACGGGACATGGAATCATGCGTTATCCGCTTGCACAATTAAAGATGTAAGGAGGAAACCATGGACTGAATACGCATATAAAAACTCCAGGCAATGTTACCGCACCACCTGTAGTAAAATGGCAATGAAAGGTCTATTTGTTACAGAAATCGCCGGCCATTCAAAAAGAAGGTTGCCTTTGTGGGTGCTTTTTTATATGCTTTAATACAAACCTTGCTCGAGGATGCAACTATGGGAACCAC
>CAZNHE010000217.1:0-3071 GCA_964572735.1 uncultured Chitinophagales bacterium
TTATTGCCAAACAGACAAATACATCCCCTTGAGGGGATCATAGGGGTGTTTGATGCGCATTTGAATTAAGCACCGGGTTTAAGGTTTGGAGTTTCCCTCAGAGTGACCTGCAATCTGTACAGTACGAATAATTCTTCATTATCAATAGCCATCCCATACAGGATACCAGCTTTCAACAAGTATGAAATCTATAATCTTGTTTTTAAAACTGCACAGAACATGCTTGCCATCACTGGAATAGATAGCTTTTGCAGCGGTCTTCCGCTTTTTATAAACCGCCACTACACTATTTGTGGAAGAGTCTACCAGATATAATCCCGGAGATATAATATCAAGCCAGGAACTTACTATTATTAGCTTACTTTGTGGAATAGCAGTCACCGATGTGGGTTCGTATAAGGCATTTTGTGAGCCACTACCTACCTGCACCAGGTTCGTTATTTTCTTTGACGGCGTGAAATCACACATATACAGCATGTTGTAAACTCCAGCATACTTCGAGATATAGAGTCGCGAATCATCAGGAGAAAATTGAACGTAGTTAATTTCAAGGCTGAAAGAATCGTCATTAGAACCTCCAAAACCCATGGATAATTTTTCCAATGGTGACATCGACCATATATTTACGCTGTCACCTGTTGCAATAGCCAGGTATTTGTCATTGTGGGAGATGCAAACTGCTTTCGAGTATTTATAAGAAATGGGAATTTTGGCTAGAAAATTGCCTGTTCGGGTATTTACAATGTTAAGATAGTTATGAGTATTGCTTTCATAAATCAGGGTATCACCCGTAGCTGTTAAGGCTATTAATCGAGCTGGACCTGTTGCTGATGGAGAAGCAGAATGGAATGTTTTAATGATTTGTCCCTGTGAAGTCAGAACAAATATTTGTTGATCCAGAAGGCTCACGGCAAAAATGGAACCATTTTTATTAGTAACCAAATGATAATAACGAAAATTGGCACCCGGATAAATCTGTCCTAGTTGCAAAGATTTCTCCACCTTTTTGGTGGTTGAGTTAATGATCTCCAGGATTCCATTGGAGTAGACGGCTGCTATGTCTCTGCCATCATTGATATAAACAAAATCGCCAATGATGTAGGAACTGTTTATTTGCCTGAATACTTGATCTTGCACGAATCCCGGATGATATGAGATGGATATATTTGAATCATTTCCAGAATTCGAATTACCACTAATATTTACTTTCAGCGTATATTCTTTCGTCGGATCCAGACCTGTTATTACGATTGACGTATCCGGATAGTTTGATTCAATTACTTTGTAAGCGTCATCCTCATTTCTTTTATAAGCTACCCGATACGTGGTGGGAAAAGCATTTGCAGATTGCCATGAAAAACGTGCCGATGTTTTATTAATTCCCTGGATTTTAAGGCTATCTGGTTTTTTTGGATTATATCTCACAATGTTTGACAAAACAAAGCTGCTCTCGCTGTTGCCCCTGGTTGTCTTAACCCGATATTGCAGTTCAGAACCACCTTGCAAACTGATCGTATCGGTATAGCTGCCGGGACCACCGGCATAGGTTATTTCAGCTATCTTTTTAAAGCCTCCGGAAGGCAAAAATGTACGTCCGATTTGAAACGTATCCCCCTTTGCATTTGCCGTTTCCCATTGAAGGTGAATAGCATGGTTTGAAACGATAGTTGCCGTAACCTGATTCACAGAATAGGGCTCATATTTCGCTGAAAGCGGATCGTGAATATTATCGTGTTTAAAGGATCCCGGAACATCGCAGTCTGCCAGGATCAGACAAAAACATAGAAACAGGAGCGGTTTCATTTAAAATTAACTTTCATGTTCATTTTTAAAGATGCCTGATCGTTCTGGTATGTCGGTGCGACCCCAATGTGAACACGGTAGCCTCCTTTGGGGGTTGAAAACAAAGCATCTATCACATTTGCCGTAAAAACCCCTAAAGTAACTTCAAGAGCAACATTACGGATTCTTGCTGCTGATTTCATCGAATTGAAGGCATGTTGTGCACGTAATCCGTATTGATAAGCTTTTGATTCATCAATCTGTCCCAAGTACCGGTTATTCAATCTGTTATAGTTCATTCGCATTTTTCGGTATCTATGAGTCATGTGTAAGAAAAGCAGGAGGGACCCTGTCGATAAGGCTATAAATGCTGCGCCTTTCAGGTTCTGGTTCTTGTAAAGTTGGCTTGCTCCGGGGATCACGCTGAAAATCCGGGCTGTTGTTCTGTCAGGCCGATCATACATATGGAGAGTTATCTGCTCGCTTGGTTCGATGAAAATGCGTTCTTTCCGATCCTTTGCTGAGGGGTGTCTGATATAGATGGTATGATAATATGGACCAATATCGGTTTTTATAAACCTCTTGCCATATATGGAATCATCTATGACGATAGTCGAGGCAGGATCCGTGAAAAGTATAAGATTGTAGGGCAATCCCTCTGTTATCCGCTTATAACTGCTTCTATTAAAATCTTTCCTGATTTTATGATGGAATTTTATATATAAATGAAGTTTCCTCCGTGGAAGAACCTGAATAACTAGTTTCTCATCCCAATAATGCCTGTTGACGAAAGTGAAATGGTATACGCCTGCCTTGAACTCAAGTGAATCTCCCTGAATGAGCGGGATATAAGTAGAGAAATCATCTTCTCTTATCAGATAAAGGCTGTCGGCATTGGAGCTAAATTGCAGCCATCCGTACTGGGATTTTAGTGTATCCTGCGAATGGGAAATAGCAGGGTAAAACAATATTAGTAATCCAGCAAAGATATGTTTAAACACACCGGTAAATGGCCCCATAATACATGTATGATACTCCACCTATAATGCACATAAGCAACGTGGAAACAGTAACGAAAATCATGATTAAATGCAACAGATACCAAATAATCCGATATTACTCTTTTCCATCCCGAAACACGTTGTTTCGATCCATCGGTACAGGGGGAATGAAGTACTTGGAGTTGGGAATTGCCTTACTTCTTAACATTCAACCGGTTGTTTTTTTACAGGTGTATTGCCAAACAGACAAATACATCCCCTTGAGGGGATCATAGGGGTGTTTGATGA
>CAZNHE010000218.1:0-3063 GCA_964572735.1 uncultured Chitinophagales bacterium
ACGGAACCCCCTACAAAGACGGCTTTCACGGAATTCCTCCCAAAGATCAGAACAGCACCATTCATCTCCTGGAGGCTTTCACGGGATTATATACCGCCTGGCCCGATCCGACGCTTAAAAGCCGGATTAGCGAGCTTCTGAACCTGCTTCAGAATAAAATCATCAACAAAAAGCATTATTACCTGGGTTTATTTTTTAAGAGAAACTGGACCCATATCTCCTATCGCGATTCTGTCAAAAACGGGAAGGCGCAGTTTTTCCCTATGGATTACGTGTCCTTCGGTCATAATGTCGAAACGGCCTGGCTGATGCTGGATGCGGCCAAAACGATTGGTGCAGATACCGGACCTGTTCTGAAGACAGGAAAAGCTATGGTAGACGAGGCTCTCGAAAACGGATGGGATGAAAAGCAGGGTGGCATCTATAATGCCGGATATTACGTGAAGGAAGACGGCCCCATCACCATCGTTCAGTATTCAAAGGATTGGTGGCCACAGGCGGAAATGCTGAACTCGTTGCTACTGATGTCGGATTATTATCCGGAAGACCCACATCATTATTATCAACACTTCCTGAAACAATGGCAATATATTAACCGGTATATCATTGATCACAAACACGGAGGCTGGTACAGAGGCGGAATCGACGAGCAGCCGCAGATGAAGAAACAGTCGAAGGGCGGCATCTGGAAGGGAGCTTACCACGACAGCCGGGCTTTGATGAATTGCATCGCACGGTTAACAGAGAAAAAAGGACCGGCTGATTCGCAATAACCAACTAACAATATTCAAGTCTCTTTCCAGATAAGGTCTTGGAAGAGAAACCGCAACATACGTAAAGGGAAATCACAAAAGTCACGAAGAAAAATTTTGCGACCTTTGTGGAATCTTAGTGCTCTTTGTGATAAAAAATACAGGACTACCCGAAAGACATATGAAAAATCAGTCAATGATCATAATTATTCTGATAATTGCTGTGTCCGGATTTCAGGGTTGCCGTTCCCGCGACAGGAAGCCTCCGGGTCCGGTAGATCCCGGGGCTACCCCTCAGACCAGGGCCCTCTATCAGCATCTGAAGAATCTCAGGGGGATTATGTTTGGGCATGAGGATGATCTTGCCTATGGGACCAATTGGAAGGGGATTCCCGGCAAGTCGGATGTAAAAGATGTCGCCGGTTCGTATCCGGCCATCTATGGCTGGGATGTGAGTCACATTGGTGAGGCCAAAAACATTGACGGGGTCGATTTCGACAGTATGAGAACCTGGATTCAGCAGGGCTATGACAGGGGTGGTGTCATCACGATCAGCTGGCATATGCGCAATCCGGTAACAGGCCGCAGCCCCTGGGATACAACGCGGGCCGTGACTCAGGTTTTGCCGGGCGGACCGCTCAACGGTTTTTATAAAAGCCGGCTCGATACTTTTGCTGCTTTTATCAGGACGCTCAAAGATCCGAAAAATAATAAAATAATGATCCCGGTCATTTTCCGGCCGTTCCACGAACTCAACGGAGGCTGGTTCTGGTGGGGAAGAGACCATGCCACTCGTCGGCAAATCAAAAAACTCTGGCAATTTACTGTGCATTACCTTAGAGACGTGAAACATTTGCACAACTTGCTGTATGCCTACAACACCGATGTTTTCAATTCAAAGGCGGAATACCTGGAGCGGTATCCCGGAAATGATTATGTGGATATCATGGGATATGACGATTACCACAGTGTCATTTCCGATTCCATGCGGCCGGTCTTTGTGCACCGTCTTCATATGCTGGTCGAAATGGCACGTGCGAGAGGCAAGGTGGCGGCATTGACGGAAACCGGTTTCGCCGGGATTCCCGATTCAGCATGGTGGACCCAAACGCTGCTGCCGGGGTTGAATCACGATGCCGAAACCCGCAGCATCGCATGGATGCTTGTCTGGCGAAATACGTATCACATGCCGCGCGCCGCATTCGCTCCCTACCCGGGGCAAATCAGTGCCGGCGATTTCAAAAAGTTCACGGAAAGTCCGCTGATCCTTCTGGAGGATGATCTTCCCGATATGTATGAAGCCGATTGAATGACGACATGGGGAACCGTCATTTTCTATAAATTCCCATAAGATTCGTACATTGCATTCCGACAGGGTGTGTATAAAACAGATCATGGATTCCGATCAGGATATCCGGCTTTAATTATAATATTTGCCAGGGTTACATTATGAAAACAATCTATATTGTCCTGCTTTTGATGATAATATCAGCGGGTTCGGCAAAGAGTCAGTCGAAAAACGAAATGCCGCCGGTGGTCAGGACGGCCAATGGGGTGCTGCAAGGGATAGATGATTCCGGGGTTCACATATTTAAGGGAATCCCGTTTGCACAGCCGCCTGTCGGTGACCTTCGGTGGAAACCGCCTCAACCGCCCAAAAACTGGAAAGGTGTGCGCAAAGCCGACCATTTCGGTCCCGGTTGCATGCAGCGACCCATCTATAGTGATATGAAATTCCGGTTCAGCGGGAAGAGCGAGGATTGCCTCTACCTGAACGTATGGACACCCGCAAAGAAAAATAATGCGAAACTCCCGGTGCTCGTATATTTTTACGGCGGCGGATTTATGGCCGGAGACGGATCCGAATATCGTTATGATGGCGAGAGTATGGCGCGCAACAAAGGTATTGTAGCTGTTACGGCAAATTACCGGCTTAATGTGTTCGGATTCCTTGCTTATCCCGGGCTCACCAAAGAATCTCCGCATCACGCTTCGGGAAATTATGGTTTGCTGGATCAGGTTCAGGTATTGCGCTGGGTGAAGAAAAATATCGCTGCATTCGGCGGAGATCCTGACAAGGTAACAATAGCCGGAGAATCAGCCGGTTCGATGTCGGTCAGCGGATTGATGGCATCTCCACTGACAAAAGGCTTATTCCGGGGTGCTGTTGGAGAGAGCGGCGGTTTATTTGGTCCGCTTGCACCGGCGCCACTTTCGGCCGGTGAAAAGGAAGGAGTCAAATTTGCAAAGATGGCAGGCGCTAAGTCCCTGGCGGATCTTAGGGCCATGCCTGCTTCCGAACTGCTTGAAA
>CAZNHE010000219.1:0-3063 GCA_964572735.1 uncultured Chitinophagales bacterium
TAACATCAAAGTGCATCACCTGCTCAAAGTCCCCAATTGCGACGGGATCGACCCTGATCATTGCCGCGATGTGGAAATCCGGAATTGCCATATTACGTGCGGCGATGATGCCATCGTCGTTAAGGCAACGCGGCAGCCTGAAGATTACGGTCCCTCCGCCAACATCACAGTAAAAGACTGCGTCCTGGAAACGCAGGATTCCGGTTTGAAAATAGGCACGGAAACTACCAGTGACATTCATGATATCCGGTTTGAGCGATGCGAGATTCGTTCCAGCTGCCGCGGCCTTTGCATTCAGTTGCGTGATGAAGGCCATGTCTATGACATTGATTTTGAGGATATCAGCTTTGTGTCGCAGTATCAGTCGGATCCCTGGTGGGGGAGGGGCGAGGCCATATCGCTTACCGCGATACCACGCACCAGCGATACAAAAGTGGGCTCCATCCATGATATCCGCATCCGGAATGTGAAAGGGAAATCCGAAAACAGTGTACGTATCAACGGCACAAAAGAAAGCCGGATACACAATGTTCTGCTCGAAAATGTCGATGTTACGCTGGATCGCTGGACCCGTTACCCCGGCGGTTTGTTCGACAACCGTCCGACAAAAGTGTATCCGGGCATTGAACATCACGACAACCCCGGATTCAGCGTTCGTTATGCGGATAATGTTTCACTGAAACAGTGCCGTGTCAAATGGGGAGATCACAAACCGGATTATTTCACTAATGCCCTGGAGGCTGACAACGTGGCGGAGTTAAAAATTACCGGCTTTGAAGGAGAGGCAGCTCATCCGGAGCGGTACAGTACTATTATCATCCAATGATTTTAATCATCTGTTGTGCTTCGAGGTCGAATTCAATAAGGCTTTGATCTTGGCAGGGATCCCTGGTTTTTCAAGGGCTTATTCGGGAATCATTGAGGCCTTGTAATTTGTCGAAAATCAGATTCTATCATTAAAAGGCATGAGCAAACAAAAATGGATGGGAATAGAGCTAAGGATTACTTAAAACCGGCAATAACGATATCGATCATACTTTTCAGTATAGTCTCGTGCGCCCGGAAAGAAATATCTCCAAAGCATAAAATTACACAGGCTGCCGACAAGGCGCTTAACGCAATGAAGTCTCTTCAACGAAATGGAGGGTGGGCCATGGCCTGGACCCAGGATGGATCCGCCACCTATGGGGAATGGCTGCTTCGTGAAGATGATATCATAACGGTCCAGCAACCGGCAACACCGGGAATTGGAAATATTTATTTAAAGGCTTTTAAGGTTTTGGGTGATTCGGCGTACCTGAGAACAGCCGTTGAAGCCGGAGATGCCTTAATAGCCGGTCAATTGGACAATGGCGGTTTCACCCACGAATTTTATCCCGGAAAGAATAAACAGGATTCGGCCTGGTTTCAGCATTATGGTCCGAATGGAGAGGCCTGGTTTCCTCCGGATATTGAAGGCGCTGACATTTATTTGAGAATCCGTGCAGGAACTTTTGATGATGCTACCACTCAATATGCGATACAATTCTTTTTGAAATTGTGGCAGATAACAGGGATGGAGCGTTTTAAGAAAGCTGCCCGAAAAGGGGCGGAATTCATGTTGGATGCCCGGTATTCGAACGGCGGATGGCCCCAGCAATATCCGTTGCAAAATGATTATACCCGGTTTATAACCCTGAATGACGACGCCATGATGAATGTAATCCGGACGCTTTTTATTTGCTCTGAAGTACTTGACGATTCAAGTTACTATGATGCGGCTATCCATGGGGCCGATTGTCTTCTTGAATTGCAGGGTGAGCCTCCGCAGGCAGGATGGGCTCAGCAATATACCCCAAAAGGTAAACCGGCGCCGGCAAGGCCATGGGAACCGGCCGCTCTGTCAAGCCGGGAGTCAATTGACGTAATAAAGCTTTTAGAGGAAGTTTATCTTATAACAGGTGACAAAAAATATCTCGAAGCCGGGCAGTATGCCCTGGACTGGCTTGAAGATTCGCGATTAAAGAATGGTACATGGGCAAGATATTACGAGTTTGGCACAAACAAACCGGTTTACGGAGGTCCGAACGGAGAGGTAACTTATGATCTGAACGTAGCGCTTCATTTTCATCCGGGCTATAGCTGGTCGGGAGATTATCTAAAACCCGGACTCAAAGAAGAATATAAAAGGTTGCTGAATGTACCTGTTGAAAAACGAAATCAGGTTAAAGAGGAAATGATCCGGAAGGTGCCTGTAAAAGAAGTTCGAAAAAAAGCACTGGCCGCTGTTGCTTCTCTCAATAACCAGGGCTTCTGGACCCAAAAGATGACAGGAGAGAGATTAGAATTTTACCAAAAGAAGTTTGGCGATGATTCAAAGCCACCTGGGTTGATTGATTCTGGAAGCTTTACCGACAATATGAATGCTCTTTTGAATTATTTGAAGCGTACAAATTAAAAAGATGGTGTAACTCAACTTTCGCACTTCCTATAGTTCTCGCAGAGGCTCGCTGAGTTTCGCAGAGAGTTGGATTAATCAATAAGTTTATAAGCTATTTTCCTATTCCAACAATTCACTCTGCGGAACTCTACGCGTTCATCTGTGAGCCTCTGCGAGAAACTCTCATATGATTTCAACATCACTGCTCAAAATTACAAGTGCGAAAGTTGAGGTGTAAATCCCATCCACAATAATATAGAGCTTTATAACACATAGTCCTCAGAATGGTTTTATATCGTATTTATTCTGCCATGTATGTTTCCATCTGAGCATTGTACTTTTCCGTTCTAAATTCAATCGTGATATATCAGTCTGATGAAACAGACTTAACATAATTATAGAACCATGAAACTAACCTCAGTTCGCTGTCCGATAATACTATTTTGTCTGATGATAATCGGCAGTACCGCCTTCGCCCAGGGACGTACCGACACCACCTTTCGCATTTTCCAGTTTCCCGCGAACATGATACCCAGAATCGACGGAGACACGGCCGACTGGTCGATGGTGCCCGACAGTTATGCCATTGGCACTGATCAGCTCACCGATGATACCGGCCATCATAAATCACCCGGCAGCAGTAC
>CAZNHE010000220.1:0-3027 GCA_964572735.1 uncultured Chitinophagales bacterium
CCACAATACATCGGAACGGCTGGTGGTGGAAGTAATATTCCCTACGCCGGAAACGTCCATGACCTTAAAATTCTGATCTGCACTTTGGGCGTAAGTTACTTCATCAGTACCTGTTTCACCGGTATTGTAGTAGTAGGCATTCCCGTAAATGTAGCGGAGATTTGCATACAACGAGGTTACTCCTCCCGTTACACCCGTTTCTGTTTTGAAGAAATCGGGTGTATAATTGCTACGCGGTGTTTCATTCAAAAGATCAGAACACCCCAGCATAAGCAGCGCCATCATGGCTGTTCCTAAGAGAATTTTTGTGTTTATCCGTTTCATAATTTCCTTCCCTTTAAAATGTCAGGTTAATACCAAGCAAATAGTTGCGCGTTTCCGGGGTGTTCGTCCCTATTGTCAGGATACGATGCGGTAATGCACTTACTGCAGAATTTTGATCGCCATAGGAATTCGTTTCAGGGTCGAGGCCTGTTTCTCTGTGGAACGGCGAGAACAGCACAAACGGATTCTGCACGGTGACGTAAAGCCGCAGCCTGCTGATGCCCGAGTTTTTCAGCCAGTCCATATTACTAAAGTCATAGCCCAGTGACAGGGTGCGTATTTTCAGGTAGGATGCATCAAAGTAACCCAGGGTACTCCCATACTTTGGATTGTCACCGCTTGTAATGCCGCCCGGTTTAGGATACTTGGCATCGGTATTTTGCGGGGTCCAGTAATCCACATCTACGTTATTCCGGCGCCCGCTCAACAAATTAAGATAACCTGCCGACGAATAAAGCGTGCTGATGAGCATACCGCCGTTTTGAAAGGTGCCGACCGCCGTAAAGTCAAATCCTTTATAAGCCACGCGGGTATTAAAGCCGCCCCGGAAATTAGGGTTCACATTCATGATTTGCCGGTCGTCGGGTCCGATTGCTCTTTTCGGCGTACCGTCGGCGTTATATCCGCCGGTATATTTCACCTTAATCATGCCTACATTTCCACCTGGTTCCAGGATACTCAGATATTTATCCCCTTTCTGCCAGAGACCTATCTTCTGATAGTCGTAAATAACATTGATGGGGTGACCTACAAACCACAAATTACCTTCATCCTCTGTCACCCCGGAAGAAAGCTGTACCAGTTTATTGCGGTTGCCATATATGTTAATGCCGGCGTCCCATGTCCAGCCATGGTAGTTGTCCAGTATCGTGCCATTGAGTGAAAGTTCCACACCCTTGTTTTGGGTCTTCCCTATATTCGCCGTATAGCCACTCACGCCCGACGTGTTGGGCAGACTAACGCCCAGCAGAATATCATTGGTTTTCGTCACATAGTACTCTATGGTCCCGGACAGGCGACGATGCAGGATGGCAAAGTCCAGCCCGTAATTCCATGTCTTTGAGTACTCCCACCCCAAGTTAGCGTTTGGAAGCTGGGTCACATAGTACCCTACGGCGTAACCCGTCGGGCCGAAGTTGTAAGGTCTCGTGCTCAACTGTCCGAGCGTAGAATAAGGCGCAATGGCCTGGTTGGCGGTTTCCCCATAGCCTACGCGCAGCTTCAATTGATTGATCTGGGGGATGCCTTTCATGAATGATTCGTTCGCGATATTCCATCCGGCCGATACGGCAGGATAGGTATGCCATTGGTGCCCCGGCGCCAGCCTCGAGGACCCATCGGAGCGCACGGTAGCCGTCAGCATATAGCGGTCGGAATACTCGTACATGATGCGTCCCATCCACGACTCCAAACCACTCACTTGGTAGTCTTGGTTGCCAGGATCAATAGTAATGTCGCCGAGAGCCTGCCCCAGGTTATAGAACTGGAAGTCATCGTTGGGAATATCCTTCGCTGAAATATATGAACTGTGGTAGTTATCTTTCTCGGCAGAATACAGCGCCGTTACATTTATATGGTGCTTTCCGTTAAAAGTACGATCGTAAGTCAGCAGATTTTCAATAGTCCAGTTGAGGGTAACGGAATGGCCGATAGAAGCCGTAGAAGGGGTCGTAGGGTTACTGCTGTTTATGCCCGCTCCTGTGTAACTGTTATTATTACTCTCGCTATAGTTCAGGCCAACGTTGATACGGTATTTTAAACCCTCAATTTCCGGAATATTCACTATTCCATACAGGGAGTTGAATGTTCCGAACGTCTTGTTCGGGCTTAGCCATTTATCTTGTAAACTATCTACAACAGATCTTGTCTCTGTCCACTGGTTATCTAACGGCATCTGTATGGTTCTTTTCAATGAGCCGTCAGCATTGTAAGGGTTGGCAATAGGTGACATACTTAAGACATTGTAGATCCCCACCTGGTCTCCTTGTGTAACGTTATAGTTGGTGACTGTAGACAGACCGAAACGGACATACTTGCCTACGCCCTGGTCAATAGTACCATTCAGCGAATACCGTTTGAATTGCTGCGTGGGGATTAAGGATTCATCATGATAATACCCCAGGCCAAAGTTGTAGCTGCCATGCTCAGTGCCCACAGAGACGTTTAAATTCTGATTCATCACGGCAGCACTGGGCCTGTAAAATAACTTTTGCCAGTTGGTATTTACATCGTTGGATTCATCCGCCCCATTTGTATACTCGCCGGCTGCCTTGCGAAGAGCAACAAATTCAGGACCGTTCATCATAGGGTAATAGGAAAAGATTTTCTTTACACCAAGATAGCTATTGTAGCTTATCTGTGCTTTTTGGCCCTGCTGGCCTTTTTTGGTTTGTATCAAAATAACACCGTTGGCGCCGCGTGAACCGTAAATAGCGGTTGCCGAAGCATCCTTCAGAATATCAAGGCTCTTGATTTGGTTAGGATCGATGTCGCTGAGATTCCCGCCAAAAGGGATGCCGTTGAGCACGATCAGCGGGTTGTTGCTGGCCGTCAGCGAGCGGGTTCCGCGAATGCGAATTTGCATGTCGGCGCCCGGCTGGGAAGAGGTTTGCGATATCTGCACCCCCGGCAGGCGTCCCTGCAAGGCACCTGTGACATTAGACGACGGCACCTGATTTATTTTAGCTCCGCTTATTGAAACAA
>CAZNHE010000221.1:0-3009 GCA_964572735.1 uncultured Chitinophagales bacterium
TCAATCTGCATCCCATAAGAATGCTCGAACCAGTGATACCTACCACAAATATAAGTGGGACAAATATATTAGGAAGATCGCTCATAATATCATAAGTAGCTTATAAAAATTAAAAATTGGGCATTGACCAAAAAGGTATGGCTAAGTCACCATTCCATTTAGCCATTAAGAGCTTAACAGAATGAGCCAGCATATATTCGGCTTTTATATAACACTTCGTTTTTCTTCGTAATCCTGCTAAATGGTGCTTGAAATGGCTGTTATGCCCTTCCACGGTGTAAGTCTCTTTCTTGGAGCTTAATAAGTAGCGTTATTTTTCTGTTTCTTGCAGTGAATCCATGAAATGCTGCATTTTAACTTGAATGGAATAGACGGTGTGGGAAGGAACTTTTATGCTTTTTTTAACGATACGCCGGGCAAGCCGACGGGCACTGGCTGTGTCATGCACTCTTCGGTAAAGCTGTACCAGCCGATACAGCGGCAGGAAACGGTTGGGGATCATATTAGAGGCGTGTTTATAGATTTTGATGGCTTCTTTGGTTTTGCCCTGATTCTTGGCATTATCTGCTAAGAGCATCTGCACGTCATAGTCATCGAATTGCAGCATGCAGGCTTGCAGGACAGCTGTGCTGCGTTGATATTTACCGGCGGCGTTCAGTTCTGCTCCATAATTGTACAGAAAAAGAGGATTGTTTTTTAATCTGGGATATAGGTTTCGATATTTTGGCAGCGTGGCTTGGGCTTCCCCGGCTAAAGCCTGGAGAGCAACTTTATTCCACTGAACCTGGGCTCGGAGATGCAGAACTGTAAAAAACAATCCAACCATTGCCAGCAATACAACAACTATTTTGCCCGCAAGCTTCCATGAATGATTCGGCAACTGAAAGCGAACGGTTGCAATGCAGGCCGTCCCATAAAAAATAGCAAGCAGCCATACCGCTACATATTGCAAAGGGTATGAAAAACATGCAAAAACCAGCAGTCCCGCCAGTGTGCTGAAGCATAGAAAACGCCACCGGTGGCCGGATAAAAGGATTGATCGACACAGATAAAACAGAAAAAGAAGTAAAAAACCAAGACCGATGAAGCCATATTCCACTGTTACCAGGATAAATTCGTTAAATGGAGCTTTGTCGTTGTCTGCAAGTTGTCGAAACCGGCTATTGAGATCCTGGGCAAAATAAGCCGCCTGGTAGTCCATATACTGCGCTTTAAAACAACCACGACCACAGCCTATCATCGGATTATCGGCAATCATATTGGCCGAAACACGCCAGATTAGGAGGCGCCCATTGGCTGATTGCTTGTTCAACCGGTACAGACTGGCGACCACACCAACAAGCAGTATAATAAAAAAAACCGATATGGCTATTTTCCAATGTGGTAGTCGTGCTTTTGCCCAACCCAAAAGTGGTGTTTGGAATAGCACAAGTAAGCCAGAAGAAACCAATATGGAAAGCATAGCTGTTCGCGATCCAGATAAAACGATAGCGGTTTCCATGGTTACCAAGGCGGTACCGGTTAGGAATCGCAGATAATTGTTGTACTTCTCAGTTAAAACGAGGTATAGGCCTGCTGGAAAAAGCAATGCCAGTGCAGCGGCAAAACCTGCGGGATTGTCGAAAGCCCCGCTCATGGCAAACCCCGTTGGGTTGTCAAATGAACCGGCCATAGCCCAACCAGACCGGCTGGGCAGCCAGCCTACATACTACAGCAAACCGAAAATAGCCAGCCCGGCCAACAACCATCGAAAGGCAGCTCGCTCGCGGCCCATCTGCAGGCACAACAAAACGAGGAACCCTATTGCCCCTACATTCACCCAGTGGGCATTAAAAGCGTCAAATCGAACCAGCATATACAGCAGGCCCACTACAAATAGCACAACCAGGCAGGCATGCTTTATGAGTAATCCAGGGCCCGATAATACCGGCCATAAAAATAGCAGTAGCAAAAAAGTAGTATTTAGGAGCGTTCGTTACGTTTACAAAGTGCGTGGAGGCAATAAATGTACTGCCAGTTAATAAAAGGAAGAAAAATATGTAGGCTGTTACTGTTCGTATGGGTCCGTGTGCATAAAATTTAATTTGATAAAACACTGAAAATACATCAAGATTATCAGTAGCGATTTGTATATCTCTTTTTTTGTCAGAAGATCATTAACGCCAGACGAAAATTGAAAACGAAAGCATCCCTACACTCTTTTTTAAAAATTATAGGAGCATCATTTCCACTGGCCACACATTAGTAACTACCAGCGTCGCAAGCTGGCGAATGCATAATTGGCCAACTGTAAAAATAGAATGTTAACTTACTTTCACCGTTTGCTCCCTTTGAAATCTTTATCATACCAAACATGTTTAGCCAACATGTGGATATATTTGTGCACCTCTTTTTTAGCCTTTGACGTCAAGAATAGCTTGAATATCATGGAGCCCCGTCCCTTTTTCTCCAGAGCCAATCCAATACGGTAGGCATATTCTTTTTCATTGGGTTTTCGTAGAGGTGCGTGAGACGAATCAGCAACATTATCACCCACATTTGGCGATATGATATATTCTTTTGGTCGGGGCTTCTGCAAAGGCAACACATAAATATACATGGTATCGGCATTAAACATTTTCCGCGGCTTTTTTCCCGCTATAATGGTCACGTGATCATCAAAATGAAAACGTACAGAGTCAGTCAAAGGTTTTCCAGAATTATCATACAACCCGGACGCAGCTTTAACCTCGCCTGTTATCTGGCCCCGGGTAAAGCGAGAGGTGCTAATAACTGGCAAGATAGTTGACGTATCTCCGTGCATCACACGGTTTATCATAATTGTTTTTTTGCCTATCTCTTTATCTTCCTTCGTAATATATATAGGCTTTGCCGGATACATCACAATACATTTCTTGTCTCGCGTTCGAAAGATGGGTCCATACAGAGAACCTACTCGCCTATCCTCCCGAATTCTCCTTACTACATAATATTTATGCAAATCAATAAAATTTTTAGGTATTTCGATAT
>CAZNHE010000222.1:0-2981 GCA_964572735.1 uncultured Chitinophagales bacterium
TCACTTATCCTGTACTTGAGAAGTGATGTTGACCATTGACCTGCAATTACTGTAGACCACAACAGCCACAACCGATGCGTGCAATCAATAAAAAGAATGGGATTTATATCAGGGAATCCTTTAACATCGGCCATGACGAATGGTTCGCTCCATTTGGTACTGCCGTACTTTTTGCGGGCCCCAAAAATCTTAACATCATCTGCCCACCGTTCACCGCTTCCCTGATACCAGGCGACGAGTAAATCGCCATTGGGTAGCTCAACTATAGTCGATCCATGAACGTGTTCATTTTGAAAGGGAAGGATGATTTCAGATTCGAAATATGGTTTTTGTGCATAACATTTTGAAGTATAAATGATAAGAAATAATATGATCGGAATTATCTTCCACTGATAGGATTGAGCGGAATTTTTATAAAATCTCATAATTCTACCTAATTAAATTGATACTATGTCTAAGGCATCAGCATTAACGATACTTGGTATTGCTTTGGGTGGGTTATTACCCAAAAAGGGACCCATATCGTCCTTCCTCCAAAGAGGATAATGCTCGAGAAATCCCAAGATATTTAATGCTGCCAATTTTGCCATCCCTTCTCTTGTCCAGTGAGTTGCAGAGGCTATATGAGGAGTCACCGTCACATTGGGTAATCCTTTCAATTTCTGATTGATCATAGGCTCTTCTTCAAACACATCCAGTCCTGCCCTGAAGTTTTCATTGTTTTGGCAATGATCGGCCAGAGCTATTTCGTCAATAACGGCCCCCCTGCTTGTATTAATCAATATGGCGTCCTTCTTCATGACAGAGAGTTGTGCGGTTCTTATTAAATGATGCGTTTCTTTCGTAAGGGGAACGTGAAGGCTGACCACGTCCGAGATTTCCAATACTTCCTTTAAAGAATCTGCTCTTTTTACCCGAATAGTATCACTATTCGTTTCCCTTAAAAAATCATTGTATTTATTAAGGGTATTTTCTATTCTTTTATTCTCGTTTCTGCTATGATAAATTAGGTTCATATGAAACCCCTGGCACATCATAAGAGCATATGCCGAGCCAATCCTACCGGCTCCTACGATTCCTACTGTTTTTCCTCTTAAAAGCTGCCCTAAAAAGAGGTTGGGAAGCCATCCCTTATAATACCCCGATCGCATAAAACCGTCTGCTTCAACGATTCTGCGTGCGCATGACAAAGTCAAGGCCACGGCCATTTCTGCAGTCGTTTCGGTCAAAACACCCGGCGTATTACCCACCGCAATGCGATTTTGCGCGGCAGCCTCCAAATCTATATTATCATAACCTACCGCATAATTGCAATAAACCTTCCCTCCTGCATTTCTCAGCGCCTGGAACAGGTCTGAGTCCCACCGTTCTGTGAGTTGCCCTATCACTCCGGCACAATAACCACCGATCTTTTCCAACAATTCTTCTTTCGAAATAGTGCTATCAGAACCGTAAACTTCAACAGAATAATTCGATTTAAGAAGCACATCCAGCCACCCGCTACCCGGTAGCATTTTGGTGACCAGGATGCGGGAGGTACCATTCTTGTTATAGATTTCCCAGTTGTCAAACATTATAGTTATATAGAAAATTGATGTTATTCATGAATTCTATTTGATAAGCGCCTCTTTCGTGACTTCTTGTAGTCGGGACAGAGCCTCGCGGGAGGCATCCTTCAAAAATTGGATATCGTAGCTATAGGTAATGAATCGCATTCCTTCAGCCGCCCATTTTTTAACATCTTCCATGTCCGACAGGTGTATACCCGGCGCCACACCATATTTATTACAGGCAGAAATGATCCTGCGGAATGCTTCTTCGGTCCGGGGATGACGTATTTCTCCGGGAATACCCATATCCTGAGTTAAATCGGAAGGACCTATCATGACTGCATCAATACCTTTTACCGACACAATATCCTGGATATTCCGTACTCCTTCCTCACTTTCAATTTGAATGACCGTCATAATTTCGTCATTCGACCATTTAGTATATTCAACCACATCATAATCCCTGAAAAGCGTAACCGTACCGGATATACTCACCCCCCTTTTTCCCATAGGAGCATATTTTGTCGATTGAATGATGTGCTCGGCTTCTTCCCGGGTTTTCACTTGTGGAAGTATTAAGCCCTCTGTTCCTATGTCCAGCATTTGTGCCATCTGATGGTACAATTTATCAGGAACACGTACATATAACGCTATATCTTCGTATTTGGATGCCAATGAGAAATTGCCCAGTGTTTCATAATCATAGTCATTATGTTCGGTATCCAGAATGACATAATCCCACCCTTGCGAAGCACACAACGCGACTGCCTGTGGCGCCTTCAGGATACGGAGCATGGTCCCGAAGCATGTTTTTCCCGCCCTGAGTTTTCTTTTGACCAAGCTATTTTTCAAACCCATGATAACATTCTTGTTATATATTGATAATTACAATCGGCTTCCTCTTCTATGGCATTTAATTCTGTTTTTTTATCAGCCATACCTCGGCAACCTGACATCCACGGCCAGCTCCTCCCTGCCCTAATTTCTGATTCCATATCAGAGTCAATTTTCCGTCACGGGTCGCTTTTTGAGGAACATTGAATTCCAGCGGCCGGACGGGCAACGGCCTTTTTATGTACGGATGTATCTGGATATTGTCATCGGTCATGAGACGAATCCCAGTATGAAAATTATCTCCACTATAAACTACCTTAACCTCATACTGAGCCGTGGTATCCAGATGGGTGTAACGCAATTTAAGCGGTTGGTCATACAATGTTTGGGCATATCTTTGCCACGATACCCGCCATATCTTCGTTCTCTTCCCCACAGTAAAGCCGGCAAACGGGCTACTCAGAAACGAGGGATCTTCCGCATAAGGCTTCGCTTTCACCAGATGTGGCTCGTTCTCAGGATCCCCCAGATCATCGTAAAATCCGCCCGGACCCGGATTCGTCCAGTTCACCACGCTGTCAATCTGCGCCAGCCGCT
>CAZNHE010000223.1:0-2899 GCA_964572735.1 uncultured Chitinophagales bacterium
ATAAATCAATAATGAAAAGTTTGGCGGAAAGCGGACAAGACATAAACATGAATATCTGTAATTATGAATGCTAAGTTACTGTCATGTCAGGTATAGTCTATCGAATAATTTTCTCAGAAAAATGCAAAACTCTGCGGAACTCAGCGTATACCTCAGCGTACCTCTGCGAGAAATCTTATTGGCAATTTATAATTAGCATTGGATCACGACAGTTATTCATCTCTTTTTTTAGACGATTGGCCCCGATCCATCGGGACCGTCAGCCGGCAGAGTATCGATTACCGTTGTATCTGGCAGCCCTTTTGATTTTTTTGTCCGTTTCGATGGTGCAGGCACAAACTCCGGTCGGCAACTATCGGTCGGGTTTCAAAAAGCAGGGGAATGAGGTCACGTTCTCCGCAACCAATGCCGATGTCCGGATTGATTTTTGCACTCCGTCGATGTTTCGTGTTCAGGTAAGCTGGAGCCGTTCCTTTCATAACGACGAATCGCTGATGGTGACCCGCTATCACTGGCCGAATGTAAAGGTTGCCGCTTCCGATAAGGGCGATCATTTTCTTCTTCAGACTGATAAAATCAAAGTACTGGTGAATAAAGCTCCGTTCCGGATCGAAGTCGAGACGCCGGACGGCAGAATTATTTCATCCGAATCATCTAAAAGTAATATTGATACTTCCCATTGGGGAGCTTTGAAAAAGGGCGACGCGGTTTTATGCCGTAAAGCCCTGATGCCGGGCGAGCATTTCTTTGGATTTGGTGAACGCATGGATTTTATCGATCAGCGGGGAAAGGACGTACATCTGAATGTAGGCCGCGGAATAGCTCATTCTCACATTATGGGCGCTTATAATGTGATGAAGGCCAATTATTGTCCGGTGCCCTTTTTTATGAGCACCCGTGGCTACGGCATCTTCTTCCATAATTCCTATGCCACCGACTGGGACATGGGGCATTCGAATCCGGCCGGTTATGCATTCAAAGCGGCCGGCGGCGAGCTGGATTATTATTTTATCTATGGTCCCGATTTTCCTAAAATTCTTGATCAGTATACCGGTCTGACCGGAAAATCGCCGATGATGCCGCGTTTTGCCTATGGCCTCCAGGTAGGCACGTACAGCGGCGGAACATGGGGACATGTGGAGGATGCTTCCCCACACTATGTGGTTAATCTGGGCCGTAAACTCCGGGATGAGGATATTCCCGCCGATATCCTGTGGCTGGATTCCACATGGAGATATTTCGGCAAACTGGGGCATGGCGGAACAACGTTTCAATGGCGGTCGGTATTCAAACGTCCTGAAGCCATGTTGGATAGTCTGTATGCTATGCATTATCATATGGTTGGTGTGCATATCCGGCCGTTCCTGGATAACGGAACGAAGCTTCACCTGTTGGATGCCGCGCGTAAACATGGGGGTGTCTTGTATCCCGCGGATGGCCGGCTTGGAGATATGGTCAATTTCTTTAATCCCCCGGCAGTCGACTGGTGGTGGAATAATGCGGTGATGAAGGTTGCTTCGATCGGGGTGAAATTTGTTAAAACGGATGCAGGTAACTCGTTCCGGTATCGCGGTGATAATAAGTCCCTGGCACATAAAGTGGACAGCCTTCATAATCTGTTCCCGATTGCTTATGCCAAAGCTCCGTACGAAGAGTTCATGAAATATAATAAGGTAAGGGGAATGAATCAGACCCGTGAAGGGTATGCGGGCATCCAGAGGTATCCCTACATCTTTGCGGGCGACTGGCCGAGCCGCTGGCAGTATTTCGGTCCGGTGATCAAAGCCGGACTCAACATCGGACTTTCAGGCGTTGGTTACTGGGCTCATTGCATGGGCGGATTTGAGCAGAAAGCCGATCCGGAGTTGTACATCCGGTGGACCCAGTTCGGATTGCTGAGTCCGGTGGCCACGCTCTTCGGGATGGATCATCCGGGATATAAAGAGCCGTGGAATTATGGAGAAAAAGCACTGGAGAACTTCCGCAAATACGACAAGCTCCGTTACCGGCTGATGCCGTACATTTATACAACCGCCCATGAAAATCATATAACCGGACTTCCAATGATGCGGGCACTGGTTCTCGAATACCAGAATGATGTAAACACCTACGATATCGCCGATCAATACCTTTTTGGGGATTTCATGCTGGTTTGTCCGGTTACCGTAAAAGGAGCCAATGAACGTGTGGTTTACCTCCCTGAGGGCACTTGGTATAATTACTGGACAGGTGAAAAAATGGCGGGAAAACGACACCTCACCGTACCGGCACCGCTGGAGCAAATGCCCATTTTCATCAAAGCAGGTGCCATAATCCCCATGCAGGCGCCGGTGAAATACATCGGCCAGGAACCGGTCGACACGCTCACTTTAGATATTTATCCGGGCGGTAATTCCACTTATTCGATTTATGATGATGACGGCAAAAGCCTGGCGTATCAGAAAGGAGTATATGCGACGACCAAAATCACCTGTCATAATGACGAAAACGGAATTGAAGTGGCCATTCATCCACCTGAAGGCAATTATAAGGTTCCGGAACGATCCTACAAACTGAATATTCATATGGATAATCCTCCGGAATCGGTTTATTCAGATGGAAAGAAATTGATGGAAATATCCAAACCGGCGAAGTACAAAAAGTCGATACATACTTCCGGATGGTATTATGATGAAAGTCAGAATGTATTATATGTACGCCCGGGCGGAAGCAGTAAAAAGAAAATAACCGTGGAAATTCGTAGATGAGGAATGCCATGCTAAGTATAACAGCCTTCTGTCATCACGAGGAGTGCCATGCTAAGTTGTCATCGCGAGGAGTCCCTTTAGGGCGACTGTACCGTTCATTACGGCTTGTCATCACGAGGAGTCCCGAAGGGCGACGTGGTGATCTCGTACAT
>CAZNHE010000224.1:0-2894 GCA_964572735.1 uncultured Chitinophagales bacterium
ATTCACACCGGTTATAGATGACCGGATCAAAAAGCTCCTGGTGTGCCTTTAGGAATTTGAGAGGCACGTCTCTAAGGCTCTGTATCTCCGGGTTATACTTCCTGAGTATCCTCACCCCTTCTTCGCACTGGCTCCGGCGGATATTATATTCCGAAGTGGCCAGTTCCCGGCGAATACTGGTGTCGCAAAGCACCACGCGGATGTCATCACTATCAAAAGGGACGCGCTCGAAATCCAGGGAGCGGCAATCGAGCCTGATGACCTGATGGTCTTCCCCAAAAATATTGATGAACTGATCCATAATTCCGCAATTGACTCCCACGAAATCATTTTCGGTGCGCACGCCCATCCTCACCATGCTCAGCCGGTCGATATCCAGATCGAAAAGCCGGGTGAGGCCGTAGATCAATCCGCCTTCTACTGCGGCCGAGGAAGAAAGTCCGGCGCCGATAGGGATATTGCCGCCGAACACACAATCAAAGCCGCCGGTGCGACGTCCTGCTTTCCTCAGCTGGTCGATCACTCCCATAATATAATTGGGCCAGTGCAAATCCGATTTTTCAAATTCTTCTGCAGAGGGATCACATTCAAAATATTGATCCATATCGACCGAATAGACCCGGATCCGGGAAGCTTTATTTTTGCCCAGCCCGAAGACGATCACTTTATCGATTGCAGCGGGCAGAACAAAACCTTCATTATAATCGGTATGTTCCCCGATCAGGTTTACCCGCCCGGGCGAGCGGATCAACAGAGGGTCATGTCCGAACTGTGCCTGAAAGGCGGCTTGCACCTTTTTGTGTAAAGGCTCCATCTACTTACTTATTTAACCGTTACGTCTTTTGTTTTCCACCAGAAGAGGATCCCTGATATCAGCATGATGAGCCCCCACCATAAGTCGGGATGGAGTCTGCTGAGGACGGTCTGGTTCTGCCCGGGATTAAACAGGTAATAAACACCCGACAGTGTTATCACCAGGCCCATGGAGGCCAGAATCAGCCCAACGAAATACCAGATCGGACGCATTCCTTTTTCTTCTTCCGCCATAATGGCTCCTTTTGATTACCAGAAATAGATGTTTAATGCTAACAACACGATGAACGAAATGATCGCGTAGAACCCGGGCTGCCTGTAAAACGGATAATCTCCGGTTGCCACTTCTTTGGTAAGCCCCTTGACCAGGCCCGTCAGTTCCTCTTTTGGTTTCTTCCTTGTAAACAGGCTGATGATGATGGTGGCACCGAAGCAGATCAGCCATGCCCACCATGCCCGCCAGAAGTTGGCCGCCATGGCGCTGGAAACATGGGAAAACGTGATGGCTCCGGTGCTTATCCAGTCGAATTTCACCCCGAGGTACATTATGAACGACGAAACCATCCCCAGCAGTAATCCCCAAAAGGCTCCGTTGGGGGTGATCCAGACCACAAACATGCCCAGCAGCATGGTGGCAAACAGCGGGGCGTTCACCCATGAAAAGATGGCTTGCATGTAATCCATAATGGTCGGCATGTTCATTGCCCAGTAGGCCGTGATCACACTAACAATGACCCCCACAATAGTGGCTGCGCGTCCCACCCAAAGCAGATGCCGTTCAGAGGCATCCGGCTTGATGACCGACTGGTAAATGTCGTAGGTCCACACCGTATTAAACGCGCTGATGTTGCCGGCCTGTCCCGCCATGAACCCTGCAAGCAGCGACGTAACTCCTAATCCGATCAGGCCTGTGGGGTAATACCGCCTGATCAATTCGGGCAAAGCGGAATCATAATTTACCGAACCGCCTGCATCGCGCAGAAGGTGAAACCCACTGCCCGGATCCCGCGCCAGGGCCAGGGCGATGAGTCCGGCCAGAACCACGATAAACGGGAGTGCCATTTTAAAGAATGATGCAATAATCGGAGCCATCCGTGCCGCCCGAAGATCTTTGGCCGAGAAAGCGCGCTGAACAACCAGAAAATCGGTTGTCCAGTATCCGAACGAGAGAACGAAGCCGAGCCCCATCACAATACCTCCCCAGGTAACCATCATTCCGTTTTCAGCTGCATTGCCCGATGTAGCCCAGAGCGATTGAAACGACTCGGGAATCCGGGCGAAGACCTGGTGGAACCCTCCGACCTCCACGAGACCAAGGATGACGACCAGGAGAAGGCCGAACCAGATCAAAAAGAACTGCACGATCTCCGTAAAAATGGCCGACAGCAGCCCGCTCATCGTTACATAAATGGCCACCGTTATCGCCGAAACCCACATGCTCACATTCCAGTCCCACGCCAGAAAGGTGTGGAAGATCAGCGCCATGGCATACAGGTTGATTCCCGCCACGAGCAGCGTCATGACGGCAAAGGCGATGGCATTCAGCACGCGGGTTTTTTCGTCGAACCGGAGTCTGAGGTATCCCGGAACGGATTTAATTTTGGAACTGTAATAGAACGGCATCATGTAAATGGCCAGGAACAGCATGGCCGGTATTGCTCCGATCCAATAAAAGTGAGCGACATACATTCCGTACTTGAAGGTATCGCCGGCCATGCCCATCAGTTCGAGTGCACCCATATTCGCCGACAGGAACGCAAGCCCGGCTACCCAGGCACTGTTTTTGCGCCCTGCAAGGAAGAAATCCGACTCACTCTTTGTAAACCTCTTCAGGTAAAAACCGATGCCGATAACAAAACCGAAATAGATGGCTATGATAAGCCAGTCTACAAAATTAAGCGCAATTGATTCCATACACCCCTTTCGAATTGATGAAATTTAAGGCTTGTGCCGACCGATAATGTTTGTAAAAACTTATTATAAATCTTATTTAGAATGTTAACGATAACATATGCATTTCAAAATAAATTTGCAACAGGAAAAATCAATCGGAGTAAAAAAGACGGCGGAATCGACATATT
>CAZNHE010000225.1:0-2884 GCA_964572735.1 uncultured Chitinophagales bacterium
TTATCTGAATCCAATATTTTTACATCATCCTCTTCCTTCGTTTCGGAAGGTTTGGAAATAGTAAACCGATATAATGAATCGGCTGTCATGTCAATGATCTGATCTGCCTGAAGATCTTTCAACCGAACCTGCCATGATTTGGGAATATTTGTCCAGACAGGCCAGCGAAGTATTTTCTCTCCTGACGAACCGGGACCATATACGGCTAAATCCACTTTAAGCGGTTTGGAAAAGTTCAGTGGCTGCGACTTCTCAGCCTGTAAAACAGGTTTGTCATCTCTGAACCCTCTGATTCCCAGAGACGTGTAGTTTTTCCGGAGCGGCGTCAGTTTCTGAACATCCCACTGATCCCACGTCATGCCGGCTGCGTTGCTGAAATAGAGCACTGCGGCCCGGTCCAACACGTCATCGCCACCTCCGTCTTCTTCCTGCAGAAGCTCGAAACCAATCAATGCGTGATCATCCGCTACCCTTTTCTGCGCCATCGCTACCTCCTTTTGTTTTATGGAGATATTGCTTACAAAAGTAACGGAGACCGCATCGTTATTCTGAATGAAGAAACCCTGCCCCGGTGCTATCCGATCATCCTGTTCGGTTGATAACAGATAGGATCCGGATCTGGCATCCCATATTTGAGCGACCTTCGAGGCCAGCCTTCCTCCCGAAACAAGCAGGTCGTTCATATTGACGAATGTCGGGAAGGGATTACCGATCAGATTGAATTCGTCTCCATCAGAATGTAACGGGACGGTTACATCGGCGTCCGGCATTTTTCCTGTGAAATTAAAATCGATGGGCAGCTTTCGACTTCCCGCCTCCGCATTGTTGAAAAAATAGAGGATGAATCCATGCCCGTTTTTGATTTTTTGAGAGAGATTCGCAGGGGGACTCCATTGAGTACCATTGTATCCCGAATAAAGGTTCTTTTCGCTGCCGGGATGTGCACCCGGAAACCCCTGTATAGGCGTCTCCGATTGCAACTCAGAGAACGTCAATCCGAAAACCGGGCACGAGAGCATCCGCCATCCGGTGTCACCTGTGATTACGGCCCGACTCGTCAGACTGTCTTTTTTGAGGAAGATGCTCTCTCTGTCATTCAATCTGCCGGGTGTGGCAGGCATTTTGATCCAGACACTACTGTCCTTTCCGTGTGAAGGAATACCTGCCAGCCCTATCGACCGGCCGACCTCCGTATCATTTCCTTCTTCGACATCAATCTTATGACTCATCACATTATCTGCCGCACCCTCCGAACCCGTAAATATTCCTTCATAGCTCAAAAATTCGAGGAGACTGTCTTTTCCCCCAGAATGCCATACCAAAACCACTCCATCAGGGCCATTCTGGATGGAGGAATATCGTTTGAAATAAAAACGGTAAGCTCCCACACGTTCGCCCGGCATAAAGCCGGCAAGCGTCGCCGAATCGTAAGTTTCTCCGTTATTTCCATTATAGAGATCTGCTTCCAGAGAAGATAACGGATGAACAGCCGTATCAACGGCAATTTCCACGAACTCGGCGGTATCCGTACTGGCGTTATCATAATGGATCTCATTGATCCAGGCTTTCGGAGCTGTATTATTTACAGGTGTTTCGGTCGTTTCCACGTTTATGGAATCATACCTGTCGATTTTATAATCAATATGTGAGCCGCTATTCGTGAAGGAATATATCTTGAAATAATAGGTTTTCTTCTGCCTGAGGTTCGTCCAGGTATATTGATTGATTCCCGGACCGGTTGTTACAGCACCGGTGCTATCAGAGAGATCCGAATCATCACTTTCCGGCACACCATCTGCCGGATCGGCTATCGATGCAAAACCGGTATCCGAGCATTTCAGCAGATATCCGTCCGGGAGAACGGAGCCGCCGGCGCCGGTCCAGTGCAAAGTAATGGAATGGCCACGGACGTCGGGCTTCCCGAACGCGGCCGATTCCGAAGGCTCCGGCCGCGGCCCGGGCGGTGCGGTGCGTTGTGTCGGCGGGATTCCAAACCCGGTAAGGCTGTTATCCGTGCTGATTGTATAAAACCGTCCGCCCGGATCGGTGAAGCCATCCGGATCGCCGGTTGTAATTCCCGGCTTAAGCGCGATGTTGGAGTTTGCCGTAGAAACGCTGTCATCCAACCAGGCCGATCCGGGGTCCTGTACCGGCATGCCAAACGTATCCTCGATCTTCCCGCCCAGCCGAATCTGCAGGGCATCGTCGCCGTTAAAGTTAAATCCCTTATCCACAAACAGGACGTCATCCAACCCCTGATCTTTCAGGTAGGTACCCATGGTATCAGGCCCGATAACCATCACCGATCCGGCTGCCAGTATGCCACTCTCAATCGTCTTATTCGTGCTTAGAGAGTCGCCGTTTCTTCCCAACAGGATAATCAGTGTATCGACCGAAAAATCAACGGGGGTATCGGTCGGATTCCACAGTTCAATCCCCTTTGGCGTACGGCCCAAGGATTCAATATACTGGCTGATGATCAACCGGCTTTGTGCCTTTGCTGGATTCGTAAATATCAACAGAACTAATGGCAGGCATATAAAAAACACCCCGCTTCTGCGTATGAAGTGACCGCTCATAACATCTCCCTATATTTAAAACAGTTGTTTCCTGCGGGTGCAGAACTTCTCTTTAATGATTAGGTGATTGTAATAAATATTAAAAAGAGGTTCAAAATGATTAGATAAAATTAATGGGTTGTTTTAATTGCATATAGAACTGGATGGGAATTTGGCCGGTAACCGGTTGTCAAGTTTATTCAGGGATTGATGCAATGTCACTATTTATTCAAAATCGGAACCGCCTCAATTCTGCGGATAGCACGAAAGAACAGATATAAAAGGACCGGCTTTTAGCCTCCCTTGAGAGAGGTGCAGGCAGACGT
>CAZNHE010000226.1:0-2824 GCA_964572735.1 uncultured Chitinophagales bacterium
CGCTGGACAAGTTGACACCCATGGAATTTTTCCTGACTTCGGCGTAGACGTTGATGGGAAGCGAAATGCGCGGGTGCGATTTGGACGCGAAGCCGCGGGCCATGTGGTAAATCGCCGCAATCGTGTGCGCGTTGTGGGTGGCAAATTGCGGGTAGATGAGGTCGGCGGTTGTGGCAATGGCGGTGGTGGTGGCGGGTGTTATATTTGTTTAGGTGGGATAGCATGTCATAGTACCGGTAAAGGTCAAATGGGATATACCGGGTATGAAAACATTCCATATCCTCAGTTAACATGTGCCTACAGTGGTTCACCATGTACTGGAAGTTCATGGTGATGTTAGTTTAGAATTATATGTCACACCTGTCCCTAATTTCCTTTTGTCTATTGAAGAACAAAGAAAATTAGAAGTGGTTCATTTATCATAATCTCGTCCTTAAAATCAACTAACAATGGAATGCGGCTTTATAAATTATGAAGACACATTCTAAACATTGACAATCTGATGAGGTTAATGCCCATAATCGCTCAAATGGTCCGGCTACTTATAGAAACCCGAAAGATTTATTTTTCACTCTAAATTAGAGTCCGGTGAAGATGCTGTTTCCCAAAATGCGGATGAACTTACTCGAAGAATCCGGATACCGGATTGGGTAGGGATGATACAATCGTGCTAAAAAAACAGAAAAACAGGAAAAACCATCGACACCGATGTACCGCTCGAATCGTTTAAGGATTGATTATGATTGAATCATTTGTAGACTGTTATTTACAAGGGGAGACATTTGGCCCTCTCGCTTTGCAACCGGCAACAAAACAAGGGCATGCTGTAAGTTGTGATCAGGAACAACAGGCAGGAAACACAACCGCCTTAACAAGGATTGAACGCCTCAGTGAGAATCCTCCCCGACGTCCGGGTTTTCGAGGAGTTTCTTCTTACGCCGTATCTCGTCTTTCAGCCGGGTAAAAATGAAATCAGGAGACAAACCGTTTTCGAGCGCAAGAATGGCGTCACGCAGGATGCCGAAGCTCTGCCGGGTCTGCTCGGGAACGGTGTTCCGGTGCTTATGGATCTGTGCCTCGGCATGATCAATGCGCCCGCGCGCCCAGCGGCAATAGGCTGCCATATCTTCCGCCTCATCGGCATGTTCAAGCAGTATTTCCAGGAGTTCAAGCGCCTTTTCCTCCGCCGCATAACTTACACTGATTTTAAACCGGCGCTTCCGCCTCTTCTGCTCCTTTTCCCGGTCAAGTGACTCCCGGATCAACTGGAAATTCTGTTGGATCAGGGAAGCAATAACTTTTTCATTTACTGTAGGACCGGCCGGGAGGGCGTTATTGGTGTTTGGAAAAAAGGTTTCGGATTGTTTGGCAATACGGGCCGTGTCCAGTTTCTTACCGGTCGGGAAAGAGCTCATTTGTGAGATTTCTCCACGGGCGGTATAGATCTGACGTATCTGAGCAGGCCGGCCGGGCGATGTGGGACGTTTCGGGGAAACGGGATGATCCGGCTTTCGTGGAGTCGGGGAGGAAGACGGGTCTTTCTGCCGCATCTCTTCCTGCATAAGCCGGTTCAGAAATTCCCGGGATCTGTTTCTGTTGTGCAGTTCCTCTCCCGCAGAATGAGGATGGTTCCGGACATCTGCGGCCAGATCATGAAGAACGGAGGAGAGGAGGTGGCTTACATTCATGTGGTTTTCAGCATACGATCCAGTATCGATTCCAGGCGATCCAGCGTATAGGAAACGTCATCTTCCGTATTGTCTTTTCCCAAGCTGAAACGGAGCCCGGCTTTGGCCAGCTTGTCATCCAGCCCGATGGCACTGAGCACATGTGACGGCTCAACAGCTCCTGAGGAACAGGCCGATCCGTTGGAACAGGCAATGCCTTCAATATCAAGATTCAAAAGCAGCATTTCTCCATCGATCGCCTGGCCGGGTCCTGCATCGATCGAAATGTTTACAATGTTGTATAATCCGTTTATCGGATCACTATTGGTATGAATCAAGCCCGGAAACCGCTCGGCGAGTCCCCTGTAAAGTTGCTGCTGCAGATTACGAATATGAGTTGCGTTTGTTTCTATGGCCCCGACAGCCAGTTCCATTGCTTTTCCAAGCCCCACGATTCCCGGAACATTCAGCGTTCCGCCCCGCCGTTTACGTTCCTGTGAACCGCCTGTCATCCACGGGTTCCAGGGTGTCCCGTTTCTTACATAAAGAACACCTATTCCTTTGGGACCATATAACTTATGCGCGCTTATACTCAAAAAATCTACGTCGAGTTCGTTCACGTTGACCGGAATTTTGCCTATGCTTTGCACGGTATCCGAATGAAAAAGCACGCCTCTTTCATGACAAATCCGGGCTATTTCAGATATGGGATTAACGGCTCCGATCTCATTGTTCACATGCATGATGGATACCACGGCAGTATCTTCGTCAATGGCGTCGGCTACATCACCGGGAGAAATACGCCCGTCGGTGCCGACCGGAAGCACCCTGAGCCGCGCGCCGGTTTTAGCCAGATGCTCTGCAGTGTGTAAAACGGCGTGATGCTCTGTAGCGGAAGTGATAATTCCCTTCTTTCCGGTTCCTTCCAGGGAGCCCCGCAGGGCGGCATTGTCACTTTCCGTCCCTCCGCTGGTGAAAATAATTTCTCCCGGTTCCGCGCCAATGCTGTGAGCCACGATTTCCCGTGCCCGGTCGACGACAACCCTGGCTTCTAATCCCTGCTGATGCACCGATGAGGCATTCCCGTAACATTGTGAGAAATAAGGAAGCATCGCTTCCATGACGCGTGGATCAACCGGGGTGGTGGCGGCATGATC
>CAZNHE010000227.1:0-2811 GCA_964572735.1 uncultured Chitinophagales bacterium
GACCCGACCATATCGGTATATGTTCGCACATCGTCCAGATCGTTTTTGCCGAGCATGGAATACTGATGGAGGGCTTCCAGCACAAATTCCATCATCGAATACCTGACCGTTTTATCCGTTTTTCCAGGAACCTGTTTATCTACCAGTTTTTTCAATCCGTTCACCTGTTCCAATGCCTTTGTAAAATCCGGAAACGACATTGTATCCCTGATGTCCACTTTGTTGCCGCGGGCAAACCATTCGGTGACGGGTGTAAACTCATTCCGGCCATCCTTATCCTTCACCTGAGGATCAGGGAAATAACGTTTAAATACATTGCCCACAGCCTTACCTATCAAAAGCCTGGCCACATTGACGGCACCTTCCTGCTCACCCTCATACACCAGTTCCAGCTTGCCTGTCAGAGCCGGCAGTGCGTTATAAAGGTCGGTGATGCGGGCTACCACGTGTTTTTCATCATTCAGATAGGCACGCCGCTCCGCGTTGGATATGATATTTTCAATGGCCGTAATGGTCATACGGGCCGAAACGCCGCTCTTCTGGTCCACGTACTCCGAATCCCGGGCAAACACGGCCGTCTCCTCGACAATCTCGCGAATGAAGCGTGGTATTTCTACGGAAACTCCCTCGTTCGTGCCGTGACCGTTACGCCGGGTCCATGCTTCCTGGCTGGTAATCTGCATTCCGACATCAATGCTCCGGGGATAGTGTGTGATGATCTGTGAATCGATACGGTCTTTCAGCGGGGTGATGATATTGCCGCGATTGGTATAATCTTCAGGGTTGGCGGAGAAGAAGATAGCCACATCCAGCGGAATACGGATATTAAATCCGCGGATCTGAATATCCCGTTCCTGCATGATATTCAGCAGAGCCACCTGGATTCTCGGCTGAAGATCCGGCAACTCGTTGATCACAAAAATTCCACGATTGGTACGGGGAATGAGTCCGAAATGAATAACCTCCTCATCAGCGAGCGTCAGCCGGCGTGTAGCCGCCTTGATCGGATCGATATCTCCAATAAGATCCGCCACCGTGGTATCAGGGGTAGCGAGCTTTTCCCCGTAACGGGCCAGGCGATGAACCCATTCTATCGGAGCCTCATCACCCTTTTCATCTACCAGATTCCGCGCATACCTCGACAAAGGATGGAAGGGATCGTCATTGATTTCCGAACCTGCGACAACAGGCATATATTCGTCGAGCAGTCCCACCAGAAGGCGCAGGATCTTGCTCTTGGCCTGCCCGCGCAAGCCCAGCAAAAGCACATCGTGATGTGACAAAACAGCATTTTGCAGTTGAGGAATTACTGTTTTCTCATATCCGAAAACGCCGGGAAAAATATCTTCCCCTTTCTTCATTCTGTGGATCAGATTGCGGCGTAATTCTTCTTTCACCGATACGGACTGCCAGCCGCTTTCTCTGAGTTCGCCAAGTGTCTTTACATTGTCAACAACCTTCATAATATGTAAATCAATCAAAGTTTGGTACTTTCATTAATATTCTCTCTACAGAAAATCAACAGCCTTCTCTTGTTGCGCTTAACGGCTCTTCGTCGCAAGCTTGTCACTAAAAAGAACATTCTTTACACAAAATCCGGGATGCGTCTGCAGATGGATTCCATTAGAATCTACTATAAATTAACCTGTATACCTTCTCGGTCGTTCAATTTCTTTGGCAATGCGGGAAAAATTTGAAAGCGAATGGTCACCGACTTAATAGCCGTTGATGTGGCCGGAAGCTAAGGGGAGAATGCTGTGCAGGGAAGCGGCTCAGCTTCTGGAAAAGCCGGAAGCCGAATCCGCAGCATCTTTCTCAAACATCCCGGAGGAGATGTGGCGATCAATCCAGCTAATGATTTCCGAGATGATTTCCTCATGGCCGGGTTCCTGCAGAATCTCGTGATAATAATCATCATAATACCGGGCAACCTTATCCGGAGCCGACAGGTGATCCATAAATTCGCGGGTACCCTGCTGATCGGTAATACGGTCGGCCAATCCATGTCCTGCCCAGACAGGTATAGATAATTCTCCGGACACATTGAGCGCCGCCTCTCCTGCCTCCACGAGTTGCTGAGCCATGCGTGCCCGGACCCGCCCATGATACACTAACGGGTCCTTGATATACCCTTCCACAACGTTTGAATCGCGACTCAGCGCACGTGTATCCAGACCAATAACCGGCATTGCAGGGGTAAGCGCAGTGACATAGCGCACCATATCCTGAACGACTTTGGGGATATTGGTCACGACTTTCAAAAGCGGAGCCGAAAGGATCAACCCCTGCAAATCGTGCTGGTGGCGATGAGCCAGCAGCACTGCCAGACATCCGCCCATGCTGTGCCCCATCACAAACCAGGGAAGCTCCGGCAGCTCCTGTCTGACCGCGCCGAAGTAATCCGACAAATCCTCGACATATTCTTTATAAGAATTGATATCACACCGGGCGCCCTCGCTCGCACCATGCCCCTGGAGATCCATGGAGAAGAGGACAATACCATCGCCGGCAAGAGCTTCGGCAAGGTGACGATACCGGCCGCAATGCTCGGCGTATCCGTGTATGAATAACACCGCTGCTTTGGCAGGCACATCCGGATACCAGCGGGCGGTATGTATTCTGCATTTCCTTTTATTTTGAAAGGAATCCTCATTAATTACCATAACAATAAACTTATCATCTGTTTTGGGGGTAAAGGCAGCTTGGCCGGGTTCTCAAAGTAACTAAATCCGCTCCCATTTCTAAAATGGAATGCACGTTCATAACGTCACCTGCCAGGAATAACAGATATTAAAAAGCACTAATTCCCGA
>CAZNHE010000228.1:0-2787 GCA_964572735.1 uncultured Chitinophagales bacterium
TCCATAAGCATTTCGATTTTGATCTTTGTCCAGCTTTCACCACCCCGATTCATTGATTCATCCACCTATTAATATTGCCATTGGTAACTGACGGTATCATGCTCCCCCCGTTACCTCCCGTTATTATATTTCTTCTATTTTTCCCCTTGAACTCACTTTATAGGCAAAAGGCCGCTTTTCTGTCAAGGCTATTTTACTGATGTCGGGCCAGTGTTTTACCATCAGACCCACCATATCCCAATAACGAAATCCGGTTTTAGATGGCGGACGAAAATAAAACATACCAAGTTTAAATTGATTACATAAAGCACGTTGATGCTTTATTCGCCTCGTGTTATAATCCTGGGTAATGATACATGAACCTGTTTCGCCCGCCAGTGGAATCCAATCTTCGCCGGCAGTACCCCGTCCAAAAGAATCCTGAATGGACCGGATTTCAATCGATTCACGCAATTTTATATTTTCGGGCTTTTGCAGAATATCAAATCCACGAGCCAGATAAGGCGACATATTTTCATCCACATAAATAATCATGCAGCCATGCAATATTCAATCGCATCTTTTACCTCCTGTTCGGAAATCTCGTATGTGAAGGCCAGAAATTTCTCAGGTTCCCCGGCTTTATACAGGTTATACAAAGTCTCAGGATAAATGTTTGTATTACCTACTACTGGATGTCCGAATTGTCGTTTTGGGTCGACTACAATATTTTTGTTTTTACCCAAAGGCCAAAACCGTGCAGCCAACAATTCTTTGTCAAATTCCAGGTTCTTGCAGAACAGATGAATAAATGAAAGGTTTAGCTGACGGGTCATATCAAGTGTAATTATCCGTCCGTTTTCGTTCAGGAAAATTTTTCTCCGGTCGGTTCTTATATTTTCGAGTACCTTTTTTTGTGCAAAGGGGAAATGTGTATCCAAATCCTCTGAAAGCATCTTGTGTGCATTCAATACTTCGCGGGTGCGTACGCCTGCCCTGGCAAACTGCATCATGACATAGAATTCAACAAGGGTATGAAAACCCACAGCCCGCGAATTATTGACCGTCCAGGAATAGTTGCTTTCAAAGGCCTTACCCAATTCTCCATCCCAATATTCATTGAGCCAGCGATACACTTTTGCATAGGGCAGGCGAAGAATTTTGGCCATATCGCTTACCGTATAAATACCATTACCAAGCGTCAATTTGTCCTTGAACGACATTACCTTTTTTGTAAAAGCTATTTATTACAGTTGTTTGCTTAAAATACAAAACAAAGCTGACAGCATACTGTCGCTCTCCCTCAGAGTTTTTTGATTTGCTGAGACCCGAATTTGATTGTTCAATATGGTGGGATTATACCACTAAAATTGCTGCTACGTAAGATAGCCATGTATTGCTTTGACTATCTGTCAAAAGCATATCGTCTTCTCGAAACCGGGAATTTTTTGGGGATTTTCTTTACCCCTTCAAACGCCATTTACAATCCATACCCCACCAGTCTTCGGGGATTTCTCTCATCATCCCGTCTCTCAGATAGCCGCGGCCGCGGGCTACCAGATCGTAATTTTCTTCAAGCAGCTTATAATACCGGATTTCACTGTTATCCGGTGCGTCATTGGAGTTATTCCCTTTTCCGTTTTTGGTGACTTCGCAGGTGATCGTCCCGATTTTGCCTGAATCAATGAAAAGCTTCAGGGTCTTGAGAACCTCGAAATCCATTCCCCTGATACTGCTGATATAGTCGTCAATATGGCTGATGTTGTGTTCGGCAAGGAAATAAAACAGATTGATGCAGGGAACCTGTACGGTCTGGGTGTTCCCTTCTCCAATGTCCTGCCACTGATCAACGGGATGTCCGGCAGGTGAGGTAACTGCTTCGTCGGAATGAATACTGAACTCCATTTGCCCCTCGTAATTGGCAACGGCGGCGTTTATCAGGTGAACATTTTCATATTTCCGATATCTTGCCTCCAGTCTTTTAAATAATTCGGGATCGGCTTCAAACCCGTAGCTATGGCGGTATTTCCGGAAAAGCCGGTCGAAGATTTCCCCTTCGTGAAGGCCGATGCACACGAGTACTTCTTTTTTCTTCGGCAACAGGCGGCTTACTCCGTTCCAGGTCGCCCGGAGCGGGTTTTTTGATGGTGCTGAGGCAGTTTTACTCATAAGGTTCTGTGAAAATAATATCCATTAATCACCATCATTTTCGGTTATTAATCGGATTATATAAAGAGACGATCGTTCAAAATCCCATAGAATACAGCATTAATTCCCGGCTTCTCTCTGATTTTCAAGCCTGTTCCATGTTTCGGTAAGATGCCGGTTAGAGCGGATCATCATTTTGAAATTGTTTTCCACCAGATGAACCACCTCTTTTTCCTCCTTTTTCATTATTTGCGCGATTTTTCGGATCACATCGAGAAGTACGACCGGCATGCCGGTTTTTTCCGTCAGCCAGCGATAACCGCTGGGATTATCCGTTTCGGTCAGCAGCCGGCCGGCTGGTATCTGTTCAAGGATTTGACGAATCCGCCCGGAAAAGAGCACTTCAACGCCAATGGTGAACCAGGCGCCTGCCGATAAATAGCGGTCGATCAAATCGAGAGGTCCGTTATACCAATGTACGATGGAACAGGAAGACGGATATTCTTCCAGCTTTTCGACGATTTCCTTTTCCGCACCGGAGGTGTGAAGATTGACGATTTTTCCCTTGCGTGCGGCAGCGTCCATGAAGAAATCAAAGATCCGGCGCTGTTTTGGATAGGCTGAAGTGTCTTTCACAAACCGGTGATCCAGCCCGATTTC
>CAZNHE010000229.1:0-2671 GCA_964572735.1 uncultured Chitinophagales bacterium
AAATGATGTTAACATACGTATTTGGGTACGTATAGACCAAATTAATAAGATCATTGATGCCGGGAAACCAGGGTATGATTATAGGTATCCAGCTTTACTTCTTTACCCATACTAACATGTGCCAGGGCAAACGCGTATTGAAACATTTGATTGCCTAATCCACCGGCTATCTTTACTACTACCATATCTTCAATCATAAATTATATTATTTGTCGTGAGGAAGCTCATGGTGGTTTTGAAACTCATACGTAGATTCGCGTTGGGCTTATATGGAACGAATCAGGGATGCGTCCAACTCGTTTGGGGGTGTATATTCTTTTCAACTTTATCAAATGATATAGCAGTGCTTCATGTTTGTTTTTATAATATAATTTTCCATCCACCCATTTTAATTTTCCGGGTACCCCATCAATTACATGATGGTCAAAATAGGCTTTGATACGACCTTCCTCCTTTAATCTTTTTATCAGGTGCATCATGCTCTCTATTTCCATTCCTTCTTTTGTCCTTGTTTCCGGGAAATGGAATCCATCCGCAAATTCATTGTATTTGAAGTTGGTCTCTTCGAAACAATAATACCTGTCGTTGCTCAATACCTTCCGGTAATCCTTACTTTTCATGAACAGCGTATTCATCTTTTCATTGTTTTTGAAAAGAAGAAAATAAGCCGCAAGAAAATCGTGCCGTATATTTATAAGTTCGTACTGATCTAACAGTTCATCCGTGATAAAACCCCGGATATCTCCAAAAATGATATCTATATCCCCATGCCCCCAGAAGTCATATCCCCGGATAAAATCCTGAAACAGGAAGCCATAGGTCGGTTTGACATCACATAGTTTGTAGGGACGTGTGATATTGGTTCTAAAACCTAATCGCTGGCTGGCAAGTGAATTTATCTCATCCATGGTTTTGTGCATGACGATCACGTTGGAAGGCAACATATTTGAGTCTTCATGGTCATCTGTGACGATATAAAAATCAACCGTTGGGTTGTATTTACAGGAATGCACAAAGTATTCGAAATACCAAGGTAGCTTTCCTAAGTAACAAATGATAACTGCGATCTTTTTATACATTTCAGTTTTCATTAATACCTTTTTTTGTATCCCAATAACCGATAGAACACAATCTTTTTGGTTATTCGTTTTTGTAACCTTTTAATTTCATCTTTCTGAAGGGTTCATCTTTATCCGGTACCGCACAATCTTTGGGTAGTCGCCTTTTTCCCTCCATATCCCATAGGCTTCTCCATTACGAGCAACGTATAACTGCACCTTCGCGGAAAGTTGGAATTTCCATTTTGGCTTACCATCGGTATCGAATACCCACCAGGTTTGTTGGGGTTTCCCAGGGTTTACCAGTTCGACCCAGCAACGGCCTTTGTCATCGACCAAAAGTTTTTGTAAAACCTGCCAATATCCTGGCGCAATTACGTTATTCTGGTCCAAGGCCCTATAAAATAATGCTCTGCTTTTGGCCGGTACGCCCGATGCCAGACTATCAAGATCATCACGAGTTAATGTGGGTGCCGTATATTTACCTGATATATCTTTGATTTTTTTACCCGTTTGGTTGTATACCTTGATATGGAGGTTGTCCGTTATAGCCTCGTATAAAAGACCGTTTGGTCCCAAAGACAATAGCGTCTTAGGCATAAGATTTTTTCCCTTTCTAAATGGCATAATCTCTTTATAACCTCTGGAAGGAAAAAGATATACCATAAATTGGCTTGGTGGAAATTCCATGACAACAGTATCAAGGGGTATGAGATTGTGATCTAAAATAGAAACAATAATTTTCGGATCAGGTGCGTAGGAATAGCCTTTGAATATCACCTCATAATGATCCTCAGGTAGTGGACGAACCATGGAGGGAATACCAATGGATTGGTTTTTGTATGTGAGATCTGGAAAATTTAGGGTTCTAATTAACTGTCGATTATCCAGGCGAAATATGGTTAGCCTTTTCAGAGCATTATCAATTGCATATAAGGTATCATTATAAATGAAAATGCCGTTGTAATTTAAGTACTCAAATTCGCCCGGCCCATGTCCTCGCCGGCCCAGTGAGGTGAGATACTTTCCGGCTGAACTTAGTACGTGAATTTTTGCCAGACGTGGATCTTCGAGATAAATATTATTGTCTCGGTCAACAGCCAGATCAGTTACCGTACCGACGACCGCACCAAGTGAGCCGACTGGAATAGAAAGATCTTTCTGCATATCAAGTATGGAAAGATGGAGCGGGGTCTCATCATTACCTTTTTCTGATTTACAGGCTACAATTGACAGAATTAAAAATAGCAAAGGATAAATGTAAATCCTTCTCATCCTTTAGTATAAGATTTAATAAATAGCATAAGTAAATTTTAAACCAGAATCATCCATAAGGCTGATCCTGGTTGTGAATACATGATTAAGACATTATATATTTGAGGGTTCAGATAGTGTATAATCCTAATTAAACCCCCACTGTAACGCAGCTGCCGTCATAACACCTATCTAAACAAGCTGAGGTGCTCTTGGCACAGCACCAATCGCCATTAGGACAGGCGCAAAGGATATTGAATCCGCCGGGCATACCACTACAATTACCATACCCGGCTATGATCTCTTTCATTTCGGCGCGGGTTAAGGTTCTTCCCATTTCTGCAAAGTTGAGTTTTCTG
>CAZNHE010000230.1:0-2668 GCA_964572735.1 uncultured Chitinophagales bacterium
TGTGGGCGCAAGCCCGTGCGGGTTCGAGTCCCGCCTTCGGCACTTGATTAAAAGCGCCGTTTAGCAAAATTAGACGGCGTTTTTTATTGCTTTTATTTGTGATTCGCATTTACTAAATTAAATTAAGGAAAACATTCTGGGACACATTTTCCCTTCTTTTCCTAAAAATGTGTCCCAGAATGTGTACCAAAATATAGGTAAATGGGAAATGGCATCACTTCTTAAGCGCGGCAAAAAATATTATTGCAGGCTAAGCAGAGGAACGGGGACAGATCGGGTACAAATAAAATTTTCTCTAAAAACTACTCGCAAAGAGATTGCGCAAAAACGATTGGAAGTACTTGAAAGAAAACATGAAGATGGAGAGATAGATCCTTTTTCTGCCAACTTTCATATAGAATCAGCATTAAGAGAGAACGTTGAAATACTTCCGCCATTTACATTGGATGAATCATTGCAAATGTTGATCGATTCAAAAAGACATCGAAAAAAACGTAGCCGGCAGATTTATGAGGATATCATAGGGTATTTTTTGTCATTTCATAATTTACATCAACTCCCACTCAGTGCCGTCAACAAAGAACATTTTACAACTTTCTTATATCGTCCCGGCATTAGTACAAGTACACGATACACAGATAAACAAAATTTGAGAGCATGGTGGCGTTTTTTGCTTAAAAACACATGGGTAAAAAAAGATTTGATATCTGATATTGATTTACCAGAACGTGACGCCCCCATTCTTCCTAAAATGATCACCAACGACGAGATAATTCTACTTTTTAAAGCTTTTGACGATCATAAAACAGAAAAACAAAAAAGCCCCTATCATCGTAAATATTTTGAACAAGACTGGTTTAAGCCGGTTATATTGATTTTATTCGACGCAGGCCTGCGACTTCATGAATGTCTGTATAACTCCAATCAAGCAGACAATCCGCAACAAAATTATACCGGATTGAAGGGTAAAAATATCATTGGCGATTTAGAATATATTTATATCGAAAAAGCAAAAAGAAACCGTGAGCGTATTATTCCAATTACATCGAGACTGCGTAGCTATTTGAGAGACTATTTTAAAATCAGAGGTATTCCTGGACCAGAGGACTACCTTTTTATTGCTCATCAAGGGCATCCTATTACAGGGAATCACGCCCGGAAGGAATTCAAAAAATACCTCCGCATGGCCGGGATCCCGGACACACGAACGTTTCATGGAATGCGGCACCGGGCGATCACAACCTGGTTGGAGGATGGCTTTACCCTTTCCGAGGCAAAAGATATGGCCGGCCATTCGTCTGTGAAGATTACGGATGAAGTGTATACGCACCTGGCTGCCAAGAATTTGAAAAGGAAGATGGAGGAGATTGAAGCTAAAAAAAGAGATCCTTTGTAACAAAATGACGGTTAGTGTCTCTTAAGAGAGGTTGTAAATAGTTGAAAAATAGTCAACAAAGGATTAAAATAGAGAGATTAAACCTCAAAATGGTGGTGGTGGCAATTTTCAGTGATTTGATTGCAAACACTATCGGTACAATCATTTTGAATCATCTAAATTTATTATCTGGTATGAAAACATGGCCGTACATTGTAGTTATTACAGGATGGATCGTTTTTTTTTGGATTAGTTCTTTATGCGATCCTTATTCCTTATCTCAAAAAGAAACGCTACACGTCGTTTAAAAACAAGGATTACTTGGGTTAATCAGTGTAAAGGCAAAAAAGTAACTATCGATAGGCATCCTTACGGTCGTCAATTGCCCTGATATCTACTACATCTTTTTTTATAGTATACAAAATCCGATAGTTGCCCGAACGGATCCTGTATTCTTCTCTCGTTGATAATTTTATATATCCCATAGGTCGTGGGTTTTTGCTCAAGCTCTTGATCTTGATAAGAATGCGATTCCTGTCTTTATCAGGAATTTTTGGTAATGCTTTTTCCGCCTTGCGGTGAAAAGCTACCTTATAACTCATTTGATAGGATATCTTTTCAAGATACTTTCAAGCGAAACACGTTCGCCTTTTTCCCGGCTGCGAATAGTAATAATGTCCTGGGCATCTTCACGTCGTTGTTTCGTACTCAGCAGCTTACCTAATGCAACGCGTTCATCAGCTGGGTTTTTTCTTTTGTTGCTCATAATAAATAATTAGTTCAAGGAGAAGATAATTCGTCTATCAGTGCAACGCAAATGCCGACACCAATATTCCCGCACCCGCACCGATCCAGAACCAAGGGAATCTTTTGCTGGGTTTCAGGCTTGTTCTGCTTGTATAGGATAACGAATCAAAATCCGAACTATTGACAAATACCGTCACAAACTGATTATGGGGGGCAACGGTGGTGATCACATTAAGCTTGACCGGTCGCAGCTGGTGCAGCGACAGATCGTTCCACATGCGCATATTTTTCAAATGAACCCGGCTGTCTACGCGGAATAAGGAATCGGCAAAAGTGCGTGAAAAGGTTACGACCGTGTCGATAACGTTAGCTTGGTTCGCAACGCCCCGTCCCGAAATCGGGACGATTTTCTGTTGTGCAGAATCAAGGCGTGTCCGTAATTGTCCCTTCAGTCTCACAGCGCTTGCCACCAGGGCGTAGCTGCTTTTCAGCCCGTTGGGAATGTGCAAGGAAAACGAGGGATGGAAATGAAGAGCATTTATGTTA
>CAZNHE010000231.1:0-1305 GCA_964572735.1 uncultured Chitinophagales bacterium
TATCAATGTCTATCGGCAGGATGATATCCTTTGTAGCAAATTCGTCATTGATCTGCGAGAGAAACACCTGTGGCTTGATGTAGGTCCGGTTCTGTCTGATTTTTACCAGGATATTATCATCCGAATCAGACCCCATGGCCATGCGGTACAACCGGAGTGGTTGTGCAGGCAAGGTGATATCGACGATGTTATTCGTCGTATTTTTTGTGATCGTGGAATTGACGGACAGAAAAACCGGATCGGGGAATTTCTTTTGCTGGGAAGCGTAAATCGCTTTGAGATTGTCGAGTTGTACGGCGGTATAACCGACAAGTTCTACGTTACACGTGATCGAAGCGCTGGAGGTGTTTTCAACCTTGACCTGAAGGCTTGTTTGTTCCTCAATCTCAAATGCTCCCCGCAGCGATTTGTAGAGGAACAATTCTTTGAGCGCATTAGCCTGCACATCGGAAAAGAGCTGGTGGCCGCCCTTGGCATACAGAATAGTTGCGGTCACTTGCAAGCTTGGCAGATCGGTTGATGCTCCGCCTATCAGAAAACGATTCAGGCCGTACCGCTTGCCGTTATACCCCTGAAAGGTAACCGTCTTGGATGAATTTGCCGCTACGGTAAGTTGTTGGGATGGCGTATAATAGACCGCCTGATTGATAAGCTGTTCTTTAGTTAAAATCGTTTGGTTCATCATGTCTCGTCGTCGTATGAAGGAAAAAGGATAAAAGTTCTCGAAGAGAATCTCCGGACCGGTTACCACGCCGGTCCGGAGGGTTCATCTTCAAGTGTTCATGAGCTTATAATGAAGCTGCTTGTAGTGCGGCGTTGTATTGAGCGAGTTGGGCATCGTTCATTTGAGCCATGTACAGTTGCACTTCCAGACCGAACCGGCCTTGTCCAGCTGATGTCCAATTTGCCGTGGTGGGCCAGGTGTCACTATTATACGTGATACTGAACTTCCAGGACTCACCGGGTGCGAAATAGAACAGATTCGAGAGCTTGCGCACGCCCGTTGATTGAAGTACGGCTATTTCTTCTTTCACAACAGCCGGTGTGGTGGCCCCGTCATTGGCGATGCCGCCGGCGACTTGTGTATGGCTAAAATTCATGAAATTCTTCAGGGGTTGAAGAATCTTCTGAACCCTGCCACCATTGCTTTCAACTTTCACGGTCGAATCTTTGAGATTGTTGACCACATAAAAAGGATTAATATCTGAGGTTACTTCGATGATCTGCATCAGACAGTCAATCGACAGTCCCAACATCACGTGATTCAGCGGTCCCGGGAGTGGGTTATTGTTATAGTTTTTGTCG
>CAZNHE010000231.1:1315-2666 GCA_964572735.1 uncultured Chitinophagales bacterium
TCGACATTTGAGGGATTGGCGGCGAAGAATTGCGTGGACGCGTCACCATTGTCGATCTCTTTTCTATCGAAAAGTTGGAGTACGGAGACTCCGGCAGGGAGTTTTACTAAAGGTTTAAACATGTGAGTTGCCTTTGGGTTATGTTTGTTGCTTGTTTGCTCCTCCGCAGGCAACTACCCACAATTCACATTTTTTCAGGCGGAAAACAACTCTTCCTGGTTTTCCATATCGTCCTGTTCATCACCGAGATACCCGATAATGGATGAGGGATCGTAATTGAGCTGGGGAACGGGGGGTGCCGGAGGCAATAGAGATCCCGAAGCATCGTCAGCCAGGTATTTCACGCCGGGATAATCGGACATGCCTGATGCGGATGCCGACGGGATGAACGCGTCAACAGCGCTGTTGACCGATGCCAGGATCATGCCCCCGGCAATGCCTTGCATGATCTTGCCCTTATTTTTCGTAGCAAGGTAGATACCGCCTACCGCAGGAGCTACCACGGGTACATATTTTTTGACCACTTCGGGGAGATTGCCACCGAATTTATTCAACCCGGCTTGGAGTAGTCGTACGGTCAAAATGCTGCCGGCAGCAGCGATGCCATATTTCAGAAACAGGCTTTCCCCGGTTTTCACGACACCAGGATTCCTGCGTCTTTTCTTTTTAGACGTGTGTTTTTTTCGTGCCATTGTTCTTTTTTTTGTTTTTGTTCTTGGTGCCGGATTGTCGATGACGAGTTCTCCGGGATTTTTTGCGTATCGTACAGCCATTTTTCTTATTCCGTGTGATTCTTTAGTTCATAATGCCTCTGGAGCCGATTTCCAGATTCGCAATGATCAAAACATGTCCTAAAACGAGTGCCGGGCGTTTGCCCTTGTCAAAATCGTGTACGTAATGATGCATCTTGCCCTTTTTGTCCATCTGTGTCATGATCTTGTCGGATGTGTAGTAAATTTCGTCCGCTGTTCCGACCGGCACAGCTTTGGTGCCTTTACCGGGCCAATCGATCTTATAATCGGTGTCATCGGCCCCATAATGGTTGAATTCATCAAACGCCTTGGCCGCTTCGCTGTAATGCACCTTGTCTTTGACCTTGCTCACATACCGCTTGGGAACGATATACAATCGGTCCTTTTTAAGGCTCATGAACATAGGATGTGGCGCTTGCAACACCCGCTTCCCGGCGATGTTGTCGATCACCACCTTTTCGGCGATTCCCAGGTACACCAGCGGTTCGGAGTGAGAGTAGACCGGGTTCTTGCGATCAGACGAAAGGGGCGCCGTTTTTATCATGTCACGCCTGGCGCCCTTTTTAACCTTTCGTGCTTTTTTGACGTGACCTCTTTCG
>CAZNHE010000232.1:0-2618 GCA_964572735.1 uncultured Chitinophagales bacterium
CCATAAACGATGAGTAACCGGATGTATAAACGCAACGAGGCAATCTGGCGGTTTTTTGTACTTGTCCCGGTCGTCGTTTTTCTGGCTGCGCTTCTGGTGGGTCCACTCTGGAGCATTGTCCAGGGCGCCCTTTCCGGCGGCGCGGCCAGCTTTCATACGCTTGGCCGCAACGCCACGTTGTTTCTGGTTATACGATCCACAATTGCCGTCAGCGTGATAACCGCCATCGTAACGACTGTCCTTGGTTATTTGATTGCCTATGCGGCGTGGCAATCTGGCCCGGTTGGAAGACTGGTGGTCTTCAGCTTCGTTCTGTTGCCGTTCTGGACTGACGTGCTGGTAAAGAATTTTGCATGGATGGAGCTGCTTGGATTCAACGGAGTTATAAACCACGCCCTGATGGCCATGGGGGTGATTACGGATCCACTACGTCTGCTGCATACCCGTCTGGCGGTCATCATAGGCATGGTTCATTACACGCTGCCTTATGGCGTATTCCCCATATTTGCCGTCTTGTTGACCGTCGACAAGCGGTTGAATCGTGCCGCGACGAGCCTTGGCGCGGGGAAGTGGCAAAGCTTCTGGCTCATCCTGTTGCCACTGACGCTTCCAGGTATTCTTTCCGCTTCGTTGCTTACGTTTATTATAGCGGTCGGTTTCTTTGTGACCCCAGTGTTGCTGGGTGGGCCGAAGGACCTCATGATATCCAACACCATCGAGTATTATCAGAACCAACTGGTCAACTTCAATACAGCGTCACTCTTGGCCATCATCGTGACGATAGCCATATTCATACTCGTCGCTATTTATCAACGCATTCCGACGTCAAGTCAATACTGAGCATCATTGGAGAGTAGGGTTGAAGAATGGCTGTCAACGTACCCAATAATCTGATTACGATGTGTGGCAGGACTGGATTCTGGGCACTCCTGGTTCTTGTGTTTGCGTTCCTTGTCGTGCCGTCATTGATTATCGTGCCAATGTCGTTGACGCCGACGAACCTTCTTGAATTCCCTCCCGGCGGCATATCCTTCCATTCCTATGGGGAGTTCTTTGGGAGCATCGAATGGATGAAGTCTCTCGCTACCTCCGGCCAAGCTGCCGCGATCGCCGTCTGTATCTCCGGACTGTTCGGTACGTTGGCTGCGATCGGCCTTCATGATGTGAGGTTCCCGGGGCGCGGATTCCTGATCGCGTTGATCATGTTGCCCATAGCGATTCCGTTGGTTGTCCTCGGGCTGGGGTTCGTCGGTTTCTTCGGCAGATTTCATCTCGTGGCGACGCCGATTGGTATCGGGCTTGCGCATGCCGTCCTGGCGTTACCCTACGTTTACATCATGGTGACAAGCAGTCTTTCGGGGCTGAATCCATCGTTGATAAGGGCTGTGACCTCCTGCGGTGGCGGAGCAAAAGACATCTTTCGGTTCGTCTACGTACCGACGATTCTTCCCGGTGTCGTTGGCGGCCTGATAATGGCGTTCACCATCTCGTTCGACGAAGTGGTCGTGGCGTATTTTTTGCAGGGCCCGGATGCGACCACGATTCCCGTGAGAATATTCCTCAACCTGCAATATAGCCTCTCACCTGTCATTGCTGCGATTTCCACCTTGTTGCTGACGATCACGACGGCACTCTTGCTGACACAGATAGTGCTTACTGTACGGAAGTCCAGCCTCAGCCTGATACCCGTGTCCGTCTGAGCAACAGCCGCGTAGGGCATTCAACCGAACTCCCGCGGACAGGCGGTGCGCAGGAGACGCCATGATCAATTTGAAGACTCTTCATATGGACAAATCCCCTGTAGCTATAGGCGTGCGCAACCTGAGCAAGCATTTTGGCGACCAGGTTGCGGTTGACAATATAAGTTTCGATGTTGCGGAAGGTGAGTTTGTCACGTTGCTGGGACCGAGTGGTTCGGGCAAGACGACCACGCTCATGATGGTGGCCGGGTTCGAGCAGCCGAGTAGTGGAAGCATTGAACTGCATGGTACGGATGTCGTGAATGTTGCGGCGAAGCATCGTGATCTCGGTATCGTGTTTCAGGCGTATTCACTGTTCCCACACATGAGTGTGCTCGAGAACGTTGCGTTCCCGCTGCGCATGCGCAAGGTCGGCAGAAAGGAACGCACGATCCTGGCAGAGGAAATGCTGGAACGCGTGGGCTTGAGCAGGCTTGCCCATCGTCGTCCCAAACAGCTTTCGGGTGGGCAGCAGCAGCGGGTCGCACTGGCGCGTGCGCTGGTGTTCAAGCCGGCGGCGTTGCTGTTCGACGAGCCGCTCGGTGCGCTCGACAAGAACCTGCGGGAACAGTTGCAGATCGAGATCAAGGCTATTCAGAAGAGCTTGAACATTTCAGCCATCTTCGTCACGCATGACCAGAGTGAGGCGATGATGTTGTCGGATCGGATAGCCGTAATGAGCGACAGTAAGATCGAGCAGATTGATACACCGTCAGCCTTGTACAACCGCCCGAACTCATCGTTCGTTGCAACGTTTTTGGGTGAGACGAACCTGCTTCCCGGGACGGTATTGTCCCGTGACAACGAAGTGGTGGTCGCCGAATTGGTCGAGGGCATACGGTGCATCGCGGGGCTGGCTGACGCCAACTCGTTGACCGG
>CAZNHE010000233.1:0-2609 GCA_964572735.1 uncultured Chitinophagales bacterium
CAGAAGCTGGAATCCCATACCCGTAATATCCTTAGCCACCGATTCCGCCTTGGCCCATTGCTTCTGATGCATATAAACTTTCAGCAGCAACATACGGGCTGTTCCTTTGGTAACCCGCCCCCAGTTATTAGCATCTCCATTATATTTATCATCGAGATCAGGGAGCGCCTCGGTCAGGTCTTTCTCCATCCAGCCGACATAATCACTTTCAGAGGGCCTTGGGATGATGGTTGTGTCGTAGAGTGTTTTCGGGTCCAGCTTTACATTACATGGTCCGAAGAAATCATACAAAACATACATCAGCCATCCGCGCAGGCACTTTGCCTGGGCAATATATTTGTTCTTCACATCCTCGGGGACATTGGCCGTCGAGTTGGCTATGTTGTTAATCACATCGGTGGCCTTTGCCACATAGCTGATCATCCCATAGGTAGGGGCTGTTGTTCCCTGATAAGTAGAGGGACCAAAAGTGAAATTGATCAGGTTCTGATCCCAGCGGTCATACATTTCATCGGTAACACCCTCGCCCCGCATCAGATACGTTTTGACATCTGAATTGTAGAGAGAAGCTTTGTAAACGTTTGATCCCTGGTCGGTTGTTCCCCAATTCGCGGAGAAGGGATTATACAAGGCAATGACCGCACTGTTAAAGTCCGCCTCCGAACTGAAAAAGTTGGAGGGAGTGAGATTCTGGTATACCTTCGGCTTTAACACGTTTGAGCAGCCGGCAAACAAAGAGGCTCCAAAACCGGCTCCCATCATCATTAGGAAATCTCTTCTTTTCATTATAAAACCTCGTTCTGTTTTAAATTATGTTTTAAATTTTTTCTGATTATTTCCGGGAAAATTGTGGGGGTTCTTCCTTGAATCTTTTGTGATAAAAAGAAAAATTTAACCGCAATGTGCACAATGAATTTCACAATGTTCACCATGAATTTATTTGTGCGTGTTGTGTAATCTTTGTGATCATTGTGGTTTGTTCTTTTATCCGGCTCAGAACCTGACGTTCACGCCAAACGTACTTGTATAGGTTTTGGGATACGGATTCGCTTCCGTGTATTCCGGATCGAACCCGTTGTAATTTGTAATGACGCCCAGATCCTGAAGCGAAACAAACACCCGAAAATTGCTAATCGCACTGTTGCTCCCAAACCAGGAAAGTGGCAGGTCATATCCCAGTGTAATATTCCTTAGACGCAGGAAATTCACCTTTTCCAGATTAAAGTCGTTATTCCCTGTAGGATTACTGCTATCGTACGGATTCGACGCCACGCCCGGGTAGGTGCCGTTGGGGTTATCCACCGACCAGATATCCCGTGCGTAGATGGTCGTGTTCTGAGGCTGGTCGAACGGGTAAATGGCAGCGGTGTTTGGAGCATAGTTATTATCAATAGATCTTCCAAGGTTCCCGTATACGTAAACCGTCAGGTCGAAGTTTTTGTACGAAAGGGTGTTATTGAAACCGAAGGTCCATTTGGGATCTGCATTTCCAAGCATCACCACATCGTTGATATCCAGTTTGCCGTCTCCGTTTACATCCACATATTTGATGTTCCCTGGGAGGGCATCCGGCATGTAAGAAGGTTTGTCGTCGTTGTTTTTGATGAGCCCGTCGGTTTTCCAGCCATAGATGGCATGGATGGGATCATGATACCCCTCATAAGAAGGCAGCGGAACCCTGGGATTTCGTTTTACCCAGTAGGCCTTATATGTAGACAAATTTATATCCGAAGACCATTGAAAGCTGCGAGACTGGATATTCAGAGTATGCAGGGATATTTCGAGACCCTTGCTCCGGGTGGTACCGACATTGTCGGCTACGCGCCCGACGGCATTATTGATGGGCAATGGATTGAAATCCAGAAGATCCTTTGCCGTTTTCTGATAAACATCCACAGAACCGCTGATCCGGTCGGTCCATAAAGCGAAATCGGCGCCGACATCCAGCGTGATATCTTTCTCCCAGGTCAGGTCCGGGTTGGCAACCTGCGATATAGCCACTCCATTATAAAGCGTGCTTCCGATCAGAAAGGGATACCCCGGGTTGTATAACGAGAGCGAATTGCCTACCAGGATGCTTTCGTTCCCGGCCATGCCATATCCTGCACGCAGCTTCAAATCGGAAAGTACCGGTTTCAGCGGCTGCATAAACGATTCCTGCGAAATTCTCCAGGCAACCGAGCCTCCGGGGAAAATCCCGTATTTCTTGTTGGCGGCAAAAATGCTGGAACCGTCGCGGCGGCCCACCAGAGAGAGGATATAACGGTCGCGCAGAGTATAGTTGATCCGTAAAAACTGCGACAGCTTCGTGCGTTCATCTTTGTAGGATGAGATCGTATTCTTAAGCAGATCGTTGGAAACGCCCACATTATTATAAGAGAATGCATCGGTAAAGAAGCCGATGCCCGACAGGCCGAAACCTTCATCCATCGTCTTATAATAACCGGCTCCGGCAACAACCGTCAACCTGCTGCTTGCGAAATGATCGGTGTAGGTGAGGTATCCTTCCAGACTGTAATTGTCGATCTGGCCATTATTCTTTTGGGCCATGCCGTCGGGAAGCTGAGAATTATTGGTTATCCTCGGCAGGTAAAAGCTTCGATTCGTCT
>CAZNHE010000234.1:0-2601 GCA_964572735.1 uncultured Chitinophagales bacterium
CTGAATCAAATACTTTTTATTACCTTAACATCCGGCAGTCGATATCCATTTATCACTTCGATCGGGCCGGGGAATGCCTCGTTTTAACGAACAAGGGACAAACAGAACATTCCGAAACCGGTTTGATAAGCAATCGGAGGCAAAAAATAACGTGACTGAACTGCATCACTCCAAAAAGCCGCTATGAGCCTGACAACGGGAAATATCTTATTTATCGGGTCCATTCTATTATTAATCAGTCTTCTGGCAGGAAAGACCTCCTACCGGTTTGGCGTTCCTGCATTAATTTTATTTTTGATAATCGGGATGCTGGCCGGATCGGAAGGGGTCGGAGGAATTTATTTCAAGAATCCGAAATCGGCACAGTTTATTGGTGTTGTATCTCTCAACTTTATTCTTTTTTCAGGTGGACTCGACACGGATTGGGCCTCCGTGAAGCCTGTTGTATGGCAGGGCATATCACTCTCAACAATCGGCGTTTTCCTGACAGCTATTTCACTTGGAGTTTTTGTCTGGTCCATTACCGGCTTCACCATTTTTGAGGCCCTGCTTTTAGGCTCCATCGTTTCCTCGACAGACGCCGCAGCCGTATTTTCTATACTTCGTTCGAGAAGTCTGGCGCTCAGAAGCCATATACGACCCACCCTGGAAATGGAAAGCGGGAGTAATGATCCGACGGCTTACGTATTAACTATTGCCTTTTTGGCGTTAGTTGTGAATCAAAACGAGGGTTTTTCTTCAGTCATCCCATTATTCTTCCGGCAAATGATCATTGGCGCCGTGGCGGGAGGCCTGTTCGGAATAGGGAGCAAATATGTTATCAATAAAATCAACCTTTCTTATGAAGCGCTCTATCCTGTTTTAGTCATTGCGTTGATGTTTATCACTTTTTCTGCAACCAACTATGTGGATGGAAACGGTTTTCTGGCGGTTTATTTATCTGCGCTTTACCTGGGCAACCAAGATCTGATTCATAAAAGGACGATCCTGAGAATGTTTGACGGTCTCGCCTGGCTTATGCAAATCGTGTTATTCCTTACGCTGGGTTTACTGGTTTTCCCCACACAGGTTTTCGCCGTTTGGGGACTCGGGCTTATTATCTCCCTGTTCCTGATCCTTATTGCTCGTCCTATAGCTGTGTTCCTAAGTTTGATCCCCTTCAGAATGAGACTCAAAAGGAGGTTTTATATCTCATGGGTAGGATTGAGAGGAGCCGTTCCCATTGTATTTGCAACCTACCCTCTGCTGGCGGGAATCGAGAAAGCGGGAATGATCTTTAATATCGTATTTTTCATTTCCCTAACATCGATATTAATCCAGGGGACAACGCTCTCTTTGGTTGCAAAATGGCTGAAAGTTGCTTTACCTGAAAGGGCAAAACCCAAAAAACCCGTTGACATCTTCTTATCTGAAAGGGCGAAAACCAGGATAGCTGAAATTGATATTCCTGAAAACGGTTATGCTGTCGGCAAGAAGATAGTGGATTTGGAATTTCCGAAAACCGCAATCATCGCCATGATCAAGAGGATGGATGAATATATTACTCCGAACGGATCGACAGAGATTGAAGCCAACGATACACTAACCATACTCTCGGACAGCCAGGACGGGCTCGACAAGGTCCGCGAGAGTTTGAAGATCGATGGCTTTTAGAGACAATCACCGCACAAGGTAATACACCGGCCGGCAAAAAGTTACGGTAGACGGACCGTTAGGATAAGAAGAGAAGACGCCTTTTTTGAAGGTAACCTGTGCATCACCTTCCCACGAGAGAATCCTAAACCAGTATTTATTAAAATATTGTTTAAAGGTGTTATACTGGATGCTCAGGAGATGTAAGAACCTTTCTGTTTCTTTTGAAGAGCGAATCGCATTTTGGTTTCCTTAAGATTTGCTAATAAATAAGGATACCATGATTCTAAGAACTATTTAAAAAGGATGTCTGTTTTGAAAGAAGAGCTGATAAAAGTGAAATAATCAAACAGAAAAGCAAATTAAAGGAGCATATTATGGCTGCCACAGGTGAACTAGCACATGAACACGAAGCGCATCGGGCATTTGAAGCAACGGGCAGCGGAACAATGGTGGATTCCATCGTAAGTTATGGCGCCGTTGTACTGGCCATACTCGCATTGATTGGAGTACTGGTCGTGCCCCTGATTTCGATTGCGGCTATAGCAGTTGGCGTGGGCTTATTCTTGGAAGGAGCCACAATCGGAGCCAAACGGAATGAACTGATCGCAACCGCATCGAATAATCAGTTAAGTGCTGAAGACTTCGGTTCTGGTGTCAGTACTGAAATGATCACCGGTATCGGGGGGATCGTACTTGGTATCCTCTCTCTTCTTGGCATCGCAACATTCCCGTTACTGCCTATCGCAGCAATCGTGTTGGGTGCCGGGGTGGTCTCCAGCAGCACTACAGAAGCCCGCCTGAACAGCATCAGGCTCAAAGAAGCCGGGTTCGACAGGCACACACACGCCGTTGCCCGGGAAATTTCCTCATCTTCCACATCGGTCAATATCCTTGTCGGGTTAGGCGCTATCGCACTGGGTATTTTAGCAATCCTGGGGCTTGCGACAACTTTGCTGACCATCATCG
>CAZNHE010000235.1:0-2563 GCA_964572735.1 uncultured Chitinophagales bacterium
GGGTTTGGATGTGCACAAGAAAACGATCGCGGTGGCCGTGGCCAGGGCGGGTCGTAGTGCGCCGGACTACGTGGGAGAGATCGCGAACACACCGGACGCGGTTCGGCGGCTGATGCACACGATATCGCCGGAGGGGGAAGTGCTGGCGGTGTGCTACGAGGCGGGGCCGACCGGGTACGGGATCCATCGCCAGCTCACCGGGATGGGGCATGCCTGCGCGGTGGTCGCGCCGGGCTTGATTCCGCAGCGGGCCGCGGATCGGGTCAAGACCGATCGGCGCGACGCCATGAAGCTGGCGCGCTTGCACCGGGCGGGGGAGCTCACGGCGGTGTGGGTGCCCGACGTGGGGCAAGAGGCGATCCGGGATCTGTCGCGGGCGCGCGAGGACATCAAGGCGATCGAGCGCACCGCACGGCAGCGCCTGGGCGCCTTCTTGCTGCGCCATGGCCGGATCTACGACCGCGGCAAGAGCCACTGGACGCAGGCGCACTTTCGTTGGCTGGAAGAAGTGGTCATGCCCACCCCGGTCCAGCAGATCGTGTTGCAGGAATACATCGACACGGTGCGCGAGGCCCAGCGGCGCGAGGCGGGGCTGGTCGAGCAGATGCGCCAGGCACTGGTCGACTGGTCGCTGCGCCCGGTGGTGGAAGCGTTGATGGCCTTGCGCGGGGTGTCGCTGGTCGCCGCCATGACGCTGCTGGCCGAGCTCGGGGACATCACCCGCTTTGACTCGCCGCGCCAGCTGATGGCCTACCTGGGCCTGGTGCCCAGCGAGCACTCCAGTGGCGGGACGCGCCGCCAGGGCAGCATTACCAAGACCGGCAACGGCCATGCGCGGCGGGTGCTGGTCGAGTCCGCCTGGGCCTATCGGTTCCAGGCCCGCAAGACGCGGGTCATCCAGCGCCGGGCCGAACGCACCGCGCCCGAGGTGCAGGCGATCGCGTGGGAGGCGCAAAAGCGCCTGTGCGCGCGCTACCGCCACCTCATCGAGGCGGGCAAGAACAAGGCGGTGACGACCACCGCCGTGGCCCGCGAGCTGGCTGGCTTCCTCTGGGCCATCGCCCGGGAAGTTCCGGTAGCACCGGCGCAGCTCTCATGAGCGGCAACACCGCCATCGGCAGGGCGAAGCGGGTCCACCCTTTGCCCACCGCAGCGTCATCACGGCCGGCTTCCTCGCCGTGGACAAAGCGTGGACCCGCATCTGAGGCAAGCCCGGGCGCGCCCGCGTCCATCTGAACTGGAATCCATCATCCATGCCCTTGGTGCAGCACACGGTCGGCACAACAGGAGAACCCTTGTCGCCCCTATGGGGCAACCGGCTGCGCCGTTTGATCCCCGCCTGTAGAGAAAGGCAGCTCCACGACGAAGACATGTCAGGTCGGTACCCAATCCACGTATATCAGAATGATCTATCGTCGTCACAGCCGCCCGTGCGCTGCACCAAGGGCATGTCGGAGAACATCATGGTGATTTAGATCGCGCGTAATCTTGACAGGTCAATCCATATCAGGGGCACGGCGTGCCGTGCCCATGCTGAATCCACTCCGCGCCACCGTTTCCGTGCGGTCACGTTGCATGGCTGCCGACAGGCTGATCGTTACATGGCCAGCGTATCGGCCAGGTTGTCGGTCGCGGTGACCAGGGCATCGACGATGGCCGGTTCCGAGCCGGCGTGGCCGGACAGCACGATGTGCAGGTCCGCCTCGGGCCACGCGTGGGCAAGGTCCACCGCGTTCTGCACCGGACACACCAGGTCGTAGCGCCCGTGCACGATGACGCCCGGGAGGTGGCGGATGCGATCGACGTCGCGCAGCAGCTGGTCCGGTTCCAGGAAGCATCGATGGCGAAAATAGTGCGCTTCGAGGCGCGCCAGGCTGACGGCGACCCCGGGCGCGCCAAAGTCGGCTTCGGCCTGCGGGCTTTCGACGAGGGTCAGGCCGCCGGCTTCCCAGCGGGCCCATGCACGCGCGGCGTGTTCGCGCAGGCCGGGATCCTCACTGGCGAGGCGCTTCCAGTAGGCTTCCAGCATGTTGCCGCGCTCAGCGGGCGGGATCGGCTCCACGAAGCGTTGCCATTTCTCGGGCAGGATGCGCGAGGCGCCGCCTTTCTCCACATACCAGCGCAGTTCCCATGGCCGGGCCAGGAAGATGCCGCGCACCACCAGGGCCAGGCAGCGTTGCGGGTGGGTTTCGGCATAGGCCAGCGCCAGCGTCGACCCCCATGAGCCACCGAAGACCATCCAACGGTCGATGTCCAGATGCGTGCGCAGGGCCTCCATGTCCGCCACCAGGTGCCAGGTGGTGTTGTCGGTGAGGTCGGCGAACGGTGTCGAACGGCCGGCACCACGCTGGTCGAACAGCGCGATGCGGTAGCGGGCCGGGTCGAAGAACTGGCGATAGTACGGCGTGAGTCCCGCACCGGGGCCGCCATGCAGGAATACGACGGGCAAGCCGTCGGGATTGCCGCATTGCTCCACGTACAGCGTATGGCGGCCGTCGACCGCAAAACATTCGCTGTGGAAGGGCTCGATGGGTGGATAAAGTTTTCGCATGACCAGCGGCCT
>CAZNHE010000236.1:0-2547 GCA_964572735.1 uncultured Chitinophagales bacterium
GGTTTGTGTTTGCAGGGTGGAGAGCTTCTCTGCCTGCCGTGACAGACGAGACCCTTCATCCAGTCTGGTTTTCTATTTACGACGGATCGCAGATGCCGGCGATTATTTGTGACATCAGCAGACGGTCGTGGATTTAGGATGATATTTTCGGGGAAGAGGGCTTGTCATATTTATGATCTGCGCCATCTTCCGCTGGCCGCTGGTCTCACCAGCGGGTTCTCGTAATCTCGATCTTCTCGGTCGGAGCCAGGGTTGCATTACGAATCGAAGTCTGTTGCACCGCCATCTTTGCCATTTGTGAGAAAGCAACGGAAGAAGGGGCCGATTCATCCTGAATAACAATCGGTACTCCGCTATCGGAGCCTTCCCTGACGGATTGTTCAAGAGGTATTTCACCAAGAAACGGGATTTCCAGCTCCCCGGAAAGGCGCTTGGCTCCATTTTGTCCGAAAATGTAATATTTCTTCTCAGGCATATCCGGCGGAGTGAAATAAGCCATGTTTTCGACGATGCCGAGCACGGGAACGTTTACTTTCCGGAACATCGCTACTGCTTTGCGCGCATCGTCCAGCGCTACATCCTGAGGAGTCGAGACGACGACCGCTCCGGTAAGAGGGACCGTCTGCACAATAGTGAGCTGGATATCACCGGTACCCGGGGGCAGATCAAGCACCAGATAATCAAGCTCGCCCCATTCGGCTTCCCCCAGGAACTGTTTCACAGCACTCGATACCATTGGTCCGCGCCACACAACCGCTTCCTCCGGATTTACAATAAATCCCATTGAAAGAAGCTGAACGCCGTATTTCACTAAAGGAATGATCTTGCGCTGGGCAGTGATATTCGGTTTTTCGTGAAGGTTAAACATCGTAGGAATGCTTGGGCCGTAGATATCTGTGTCGACCAGGCCTACGGATGCTCCCATTTTGCCCAGAGAGAGGGCCAGATTTACGGCAATCGTCGATTTTCCGACTCCACCCTTGCCTGAAGCGACGGCAATGATATTCTTCACTCCCTTCAATATCTTACGCTCTTCTCCGCCTGGAGTCCCGTTTTTATCAGGAGATTTCATATTGATCCTTACATGTGCTTCCGGATCTACCAGATGCCTCACCGCGTTGATACACGCCCGCTGGATCTGATCCTTCATCGGACACGCTCCTGTGGTCAGGTGAACTTCGAAAGAGACATCCTTACCTTCAATGACAAGGTTTCTGACCATGCCCAATGTAATGATATCCTTTCCAAGTTCAGGATCGATCACATTAGATAAAGCGTCAAGTATCAGGTCTTCAGAGATAGCCATAGGAAAATGTCTTTATACGAAGTTCAATGTAAGGATTAGTCTCGGCGTTCCGTTAACGGTTCGTTTTCTGATTGAATGACACCAAAACCGGATCGGGATACGAAATAGCCCAGAGTCCGCATTGTCTGATATTTGCCATTCAGCCGAAAAATATATAGGCGGTGTGTAAAAAACATATGAAGATTTCACATCGGTACCCTTATGAGATTAACGACTGGTTATAGATTCTGCCTTTTGGCGTTACTTTCATTTCCGGAATCAGGATGATAAATCGTATATTTCCCGACCGGAAATACAGGCATTAAGGTTTCACATTAAGATTTCACGTGGAAGCAGGTGATTCCCCGGTTGCAGCGATCGCGGCTCTCTATCCGGATAAAACACGCCGGGAAGAAAAACAGTCCCGCATTCATATATCATCAGAAATAACAAACCGAATTTTATGGCCCGACAAACGCCCCTTTTTGGAGTCCATCAGAGATTGAATGCGAAGATCATCGATTTCGGAGGTTTTGACATGCCGGTGCAGTATTCGGGTATTCGTGACGAACATAATGCCGTACGTGGGGCCGCGGGAATGTTCGATGTTTCTCATATGGGAGAGTTTTTCGTTCAGGGAAACGAAGCAATGAATTTTTTGCAGAAGATGACGGTCAACGACCTGACCACGCTGGAAGCCGGCAGGGCGCAATATACGGTAATGTGCTACGAAGACGGCGGAATTGTGGATGATTTGCTGGTGTACATGCTGGATCGCAATAATTATATGCTGGTTGTAAATGCAGCTAACCGAGATAAAGATTTCGAATGGCTGCAAAAGCATTTGCCGGAAACGGTGAATTTGGAAGATCGATCGGACGATTATTGCCTTTTGGCCGTACAAGGTCCCCGGTCGATAGAGTTACTGCAAAAACTGACGTCGGTTAATTTGTCCGCGGTAAAATTCTATCATTTTGCAATCGGACCTTTTGCAGGATTCCAGGATATCATCCTTTCTGCTACCGGCTATACCGGCGAAAAGGGGTTTGAGATTTATTTTGACGGGAATAGAGTCGATCCGGAGACTGTCTGGCAAAAGATTATGGATGCCGGTGATGAGTTCGGACTGAAACCTGCCGGATTGGGCGCCCGGGATACGTTGCGGCTGGAAATGGGCTATGCATTGTATGGAAACGACATTACCTCTGACACGAATCCTCTCGAAGCAGGACTCGGCTGGCTCACCAAACTGGGGAAAGGTG
>CAZNHE010000237.1:0-2532 GCA_964572735.1 uncultured Chitinophagales bacterium
CTTGACAATGGTAGAGATCCAAAGGTGGTTTTGGTCGTCGATTTTCATGTTGCTTAATGCTGGCCAGGTCTTGGGAAGATCATTTTGCCGGATGATACTTTGACGATACTTGGTGACATATTGATTAGCGACAACTTGACTTTCCATGGCCATTTTCCGCGTCAATACGACTCTTTTATAGGGATAGTAAAAAGCACGCAAGTATCGTCCGTCGGGGCTATATTCTTTAATCAAAAACTCCTCTGAATTGGCTGTATAGACAAACCCGTCTTCTGATACGGCTACTAATGGTTTGTGTAAGAAAGGAAAATTCGTTGGAGATACAATGCGACCATTAATCTTGCCGGTCAAAACAGGCATACCCTTAAGCTTGAATACTTGTTTTGGTATAAGCCTGCCTTTTTTGTCCATGAGACAGTAGCGCAGGTAAAGGGTATCTATTTTTTCACCGGAGACGGCAGCCTGATTTATAGGTTTCGCAAAGCAAACCAGAAACCTCCCATCATTTTCCGGAATCAATTGATGCAGATAATAACCCGCCAATACTTCAAGCTTACCCTGATCTGTCAGATTTAGGCTTATGGTATGCGTTAATCTGAGAGGGTCGAGGGAAAAGGCGCTTATTCTGAAGGTTCTAAGGTCACTGGCATAAAGTTGATGGGATATGATAGAAAGAGCCGGACCCGTCATGAATTCTCCCGGTCCTCTGCCTTTCCTGCCGATGTGAGTTAGGTAATGGCCATTTGGTTCAAATACATCAATAGTATATTGTCTGAAGTCTGAAATGAATACCCGACCAGAATTGTCTATTGCAATATCCCCCATCCCTCCAATCAATACGTTGCTGATGCTGCCATAAGCTCCATCACGCTTGAAAACTATTTTGTCAGACGGCTTGGCATTGAATGTATATACAGTGAGTTTTTTCAGCTTCCTGACGCGTTCCGTAACCTTGTAAGATTTATGAGCAGAACAGCCCCATAATAGTGGTAACAACAGGAACAGGAAAGATGTGGAAAATATTGAATTCATATTTCTAAAAAATGTTGAATGGAATTAATCAAAAATCCATCCAACATTCTATTATGATTTTATCGAGATTATTGGAAACATTATTTATGATTAGCAAACACCCCAACTCGCATTATTAGGCCATATTCCCGTATTGGCATAACAAGTAAGAGTTGGATCTCCCCAACACGACGTGCTAATTGTCTGAACACCAGAACTATCATAGCAAAACAGGCAATTGCATTCCTCACCGCCACTCCCGGCCATAATCTGTCTCATTTCTTGCCGGGTTAAAAGGGTCGAGGCGTCATTCATTTCTGCAAACGTAAGTTTTTTTATTTTCTTCATCTTATTATCCTTGGTTAGTTTATGTTTATGGTTCCGGCAGCCTGGTCGATCACTCTGACTTCAGAGTGGGCAACACCGGGCTGTTTTTTTGCCTTCTTCGAAGGAGTATCGATCCAATCGGGACTATACTGGTCCTGTTTCAACAGGGATCCAAGTGATATACTTCAATTCAGTCCCGATAAAATCGGGATTATACGCATCCGGCAGACGGTATCCGTTCACAAAGAACGTCGGCGTATGGGTAATGCCCACCTCTTTGCACCATGTATCCATCGCCTTCAGCGTTTCCTTTTGCAAATCCAGTTCCCCATTCATTGGGTACTTGGAGGCAAAATCATCGTAATCCTTTTCCTCAGCGCCATACCAGTCATCCAGGGCCTGGCGGGTTTGGGCTTCATCCTTTTGTTTTGCGATGGCCAACAGGTGCGCCGCAGGAGGTGTGCGGTGGTCTTCATCCTCACCAGTGGCGGTAAAGATGATTCTAACCTGCCAGTCCGAATTTTCTTCAATAAGCTTTCCTATCTTCGGATGGGCTTTGGCACAAGGACCGCAATACGGATTGCAGACCTTGGTCAGCACGTTCGGTGCCTGAGGGTTGCCGATCCGTATCCCCAGCTCTCCCGGATCGCTGGTCATGGCCGGCTGGTGCCGGAGCATCGCCGCGAATACTTCCCCGTTGTTTTTAAACCGGGCGAGTTGGTAGCGGTATTCGGTTCCTTTTTTTGTGGCATAGAGATACGGTTTAGCAAAAAGCCAGCCGAAGGCCGGGAGGAAGAAGGAGAGAAGGAGCAACATTCCTTGCGGGGCAGAATAACCAACTATGTAAGGAATGACTGAATGGGTGAATGGATGAATGAAAACTCCGGCAACTGCTTCCAGGAATAGTATTCCTTGCACGCTCAGGCAGAAGAGGCACCATTGTTTGGCGACCCGCGCCTGGTAATAGATCGAGAAGACAATATAGGGAAGCGCTAACAGGCTGAGAAGGAACATCGGGTAGAGGAATGTAGCGCCGGTGAGGAGCAGGTACAGGTATCCGCCGGTAAAATACAGGAAACCGATGTCGCTCCAGGTGATATTGCCCATAACGGTAGCTGCCTTGCTGCCTAGCACGGCCTGGCAGTTGGTCTTTTTCCCAGCCGAACAGACGGCCTGCAAAAGGGGGTTATGTTC
>CAZNHE010000238.1:0-2507 GCA_964572735.1 uncultured Chitinophagales bacterium
GTTTCCCTCCACGCGATATCCATGGGTTATTTTTAAAAGCCTCACCATGAGTGGCATACCCACCTCCGATATAAGCAACCCAAAAACGGTATGTCATTTCCCTGCCGGATAACTGTCCCCATCTCCGATCTATATTTCCCTCATAATTAATCTCATCATAAACTATAGGCTTTTTATAAATAAGCCTTAATAGAGCAGTTACACCAAACACTTTTACCGAATTGTAATATTGCAAACTTACATGGGTGATCCAGGGTTTTGTATAGTTGTAAATACGTGCATTATTATGTATGGATCGTAAATGATGATAGGGATCTCTTCTTACAACTAATTTGAAAAGATCGTCCCAATTTCTGACAGTCATCGATTTGATGTTACTCCATTCATTGGACAGACTCCACCATACATTACGATAGGCGGCATAACGAGCTATGCAATATTTCACAAATCGTTTTTTAGTAGCAAGATTCAGATTTTCGAATCCCCATTCACCATCATAAGGATTCAATAAAATCACATCGGCTTGTACGCCTATTTTGCGCAACTGTCGAATACATTTGTCAATTCTCCTAAAATAAGCCGGATTAAAGCGGGAGAAATCGAAATGATGCAGGGTGCCCTGATAAGGCGCCAGATTATTCACTATGTAGTAACCATTTCTGATAAATTCCTCGTTGTCCGGCGGAAGGAGAAGCATCCGAACTTTATTAAATGGAGAATGCCTGAGCGTCTGGATGGTCTCTTTTCTTATAGAATCGGGTGAAAAGCACCAGGAGTAAATCGTCGTTCCAAAGGGAATGAAACGAGAGCTGTCTGCGTAAGCGAAATGATACGTGTTCTTAACATGTACAGGTCCGTGATCACCTGCCGGGGGTGGAGTACAAATGAAGCTTCCCCTGATCCCATCTAATGTATCACGGTTACTGTGTGTGATATAAGTCCATTTTCCCTCTTTATCCGGCATGAACCGGATTTTATAAGTCCCGTTGCCATCATAAAATCCTTCCGGGTTATAGACTTCTTTCCCGTGCCTAAACTCAGCGCTGAGGGAGATTCCTACAAAGGGATTACCACCGGAGGGTCCGGTAAGTGTTAATTCAAAAGTGCCCCACTTTTCTACTCTCTGCTGCGCAAATCCAATTGAAGAAGCAGCCAGAAATAGTAAGGTAAAAAGCCAGACTGTTTTTTTGACGATTGGGATCATGATATTTCCGGATTTTGGGAGGTCGAGACTTTTATGGGAGCATGGACGGGATTGTACTTTTTCAGAGGACGCGTGCCCGGTGTGGTCTCCCCTGTCCCGCTGGATCGGGATGCCCTTCTTCAGTGGGGGGATGAGGTGTGTGCCGATGTTGAGTTCATTCCTTTTTCAGAACAAGTCCGTTGCCTGATGAAGCGAGATTGCCGCGTCGCCCTAAAGGGACTCCTCGCAATGACAGCAACAATGATTGTTTCATCATAATCTTTTCAATCATACAATCTGTTCAAACCCTGCCAGACAGCGGCGGCAATTTGCTTTTGGCCGGTGCTGTCTGGATGAAGTCCGTCTGCGTAGTTTGGGGGAGAAACAACATGCAGCAGGGAGATAAAGCCAAGGTTCTCTTCATTTGCCAGCTCCCGATAGCGCTTCTCCAATGCGACCAGGGATTGTTTGGTGTTTTCATTATACTTTTTCCTGACATTCACCTGCGACATCGTCTTCAGGTTGATATCGGTGGGTGCAAGGATTACGATTCTTGCTTTGGGATCGTTTTTCTGCACCTGGTTAATCATCCACCTCATGTTTTTAACACATGTGTCGACCATTGCCGGGGTGCCGTTTTTCAGATCATTCACTCCCAGGAATATCAGGTAATAATTGGCATCCGGATATCTTTTCAGCACAGGAAGAAGTTCTTCCCGGTCGGCGGTTTTTCGGCCGTTATGGCCGGCATTGACAAAATCAACTCCTTTATGCTCTCTCGAGAGAAACCATACATAACTATGTCCGTTTACCTTGGCTCCGTGGGTAATCGAATCGCCGAAACAGACGACTTTGCCGTGGATGTCGTTCCCACAGCCTGCCGTAACTGAAGCGGTAATACCTAAAACAAGAATTAGCCGGGAGTATTTATGGATGATTTGCTTCATGATTTATGCTGTTTTTTTCATCTTGGATTAAAGAGGCATCATTTATCAGGATTTTCGGGCGATCACCCGTTCGAGGTGAGAAAATCCTCCCTGGTGGGAGTAAATACGTCAACCAGGTGGCCTTCCTTCAGGGCGACCACGCTATGCCGGAGATTGGGTTCTACAAAGAAACAATCTCCTTTACCCAGGATTTTCTTGTTTCCGTCGATCGTAACCTCAAAACTCCCACTTTCAACATAAGTAACCTGTCTGTGAATATGATGATGCGGATTTCCAACCGCACCCTTTTCAAACTGTACGCACACCATCATCAGCCGGTCGTCATGACCAAGAATTTTTCTTTGTACTCCGGGATCTGTCGATTCCCATGCAATATC
>CAZNHE010000239.1:0-2504 GCA_964572735.1 uncultured Chitinophagales bacterium
ATGATCAATCTTTATTTCTATACAATATTGGTTTTCGTTCTATTTGTCTATTTATTGTTTTATCCAGTGTTTAAAGATGTTGTTCCAATAGAATGGGTCGCTATTATTGTATTCCTATTAGTAGTTGCAGTGAGATGGTTTAAGAATTTCGGACAGAATTTATTGATTCCTTAAGTCTGTATCATGAGAAGAAAGAAAGGAACCCTGGTAGCCGCCTTTAAGGCCAGGGCCCGATGCGATGAAAGGGCACCAAACGGTAAGCGGACTGACTGAGCCTCTTGATGTACATGACGATCAAATTTCCATCTGAAAGAGAGTATTTATGGCTTGAGCTGAAAATGCTTTGGCAAGAGAAAGAAGAATCCTTTAAGCAAATTGGAAAGCTGAAGGCAGAAAACGATTGGTTTAAAAGAAACTGCTATAACCCTGCTGATCCAGCGCAACGGGCTGATGGATCACCGAGAAAGAGATCTGAGTATTTGCCTGCACTCGAACTATTAGGCATCGATCAATCGGAGTACCTTGTATACTATGTTCTATACTCCGACAGGAGCTTGTGCCGTCAAGAGTACTGTAGATGCGCACTACAAAGACTGCTGCAACAAGTAAACCGGCCAATATAAGTTTCAGTTTGCTACCCCATAGTGCTTTGAAATGTTTTTTCATTAAACCGTCTGTGTTGCATTTAAGATGTCAGGCACTTTCAAAGTGCCTGACATCCATGACTATTCTACTTTTTTGTCTCTGTTCGTTTGATCCATTGCGTAATCGTGGGCAAAAAGCCCTTTACAAACTTTGGGGGAAGTATTCTATATTCCGAAGGTAATCCTGTTTTTGCTTTCTGATACAGATGATTGGCATTTTTGAACACATCGATTTGGTACGATACATCTGCCGAATCCAGTGCTGCAATCATAGGCTTTATATTTAAACCGACAGGTACCTGAATGTCTTTGCTCCCGAAAAGAACTAAAACAGGAATATGAAGTTCAGATAAATCTTTGGCGGGGTTATAGTCCAGAAAGGAGTAATAAAAAGGCATTTCCATAATTTTGTGTTCCTGATTTTCCTTTTTATAAAAATATTTCCGGGGATGTTTAATCCGGCTTTTGACATTATTGGGCTTTTGTTGGAAATTTTTCAGGTCTATCTTCACTAATGAGTCATTAAGATGGCTAAAGTCTCGGCTCCCCCGAAGCGTATCCAGGATGGCTTTTTCCATTCCAACGTGTCGTGGCCCCACCTGTGCAAGTACTATTTTTGCCATCGGGACACCAGGGGATGACATCAGAATAAGTCCATCTACTAGCGAATCCTGAGCTGCCATTTTTGTACCCACATAACCGCCCTGACTGTGTCCCAAGATAGTGATATCACTAAAGCTAGGGTGTGGATGGCTGGAGAAATACGTAACAATAGCTCTGACATCCGAGGCCAGTTTATCAATTCCCGTCTGTCGAAAATTACCTGTTGACTCTCCTATGCCACGATCATCATACCGATACGTAGCGATGCCGTGGCGCGTTAAATAATCAGCGATCCGACCAAATATCTTATATCCGAAAACATTCTCATCCCGTGTTTGCTCTCCGCTTCCCGTGATCATAATGACTAGTTGATCTGTCTTCTTCTTTTCCGGCCACGTAAGTGTTCCGCCAATTTGGATTGAATCATTCTTTTGAATGATAACATCTTTATGGCGATATGGCTTTTGCTTAAGCTTTTCCTTTTTACCCTTTGCTTTGTACCGAATCAGCTTAAAAGGAAACGACAAGCCATTTTGATGATAGCTGCCTGTAATCGTGGAATCCGTTTTAAAATGGCCTTTAAATTTTCCTGATCCAACATTGAGTTGAAATTGAAAAAGGACAGAATCTTCTTTTGTGACTGTTATTTTTCGCAGGTGTAGTCCTTTGCCGTTCTGTTGGGGAATATCTATCGTACCAAAGATTCCACTTCCCTGCTTTTTAAAATGTGTTTTAATGATCAGATGCTGACCGTGAGCGGAGATATATCCTTTCCAATCCCCGACGAGTTTTTGTTCTTGCTGAGCTACAGTAACCCGAGAAAAAGTGAGTAGAATTGTGAAAAGAAGAAATGAACACTTCATAGCGTTATTCTAACAGCCGTTTATAAGTTAGCCTAAGATTACCCAATTGAGTTTGAGAAAAATGACAATGTCAAGTTTCTGACTATTTTTTGTGTGGGGTAGAAACCTAATTGGCCATGGCTATTTTATTCTGTGGTATCCATCTCCACTGTTACGTTATTCAAGGGATGTGTGGCCTTGTGGTGCTGCGTTGTGGTAGACAGAGGGACAGAAGGATTAATGGGCTCCTGCTACTACCCGCAATTTCGCGATGAGCGCGTGATGTCGCTTTCTATTTAAATTACCTGTTCATTGTTTGAGAGTTGTTAATTTTTGATATTAATCGTAATATTACGATACATTAGAAATAGCTGACACTATGGGAACGACCAGAACAGAGTTATTTACCAGGCAG